>DATEPD010000295.1:0-5023 GCA_035273365.1 Nitrospiraceae bacterium
GGTTGCGCCAGGAGAAATCCGCTATATCGGGCGCGTGCACGTGGTGATTCCTCGTCGCGCCTCCAGCGGGAAGCCCTATCGGTTCGATATCGAGAATGCGCGCGAGGCGACCTTAGCGCTGGTCTCGAAGCAGCATCCCGAGTTGACGAAAGCTGCAATAGACGGCCCCATGCAAGTGCGCCAATACCCTGCACCGTAGCGCTCTTTCCGAAAGTGCGAAAAAACCCCGCCCCACCCATGGCAATGGCCCACGGCTCACTGTATTCTGTCATGACGATGTTGTACTGGTGCCGCCGACTCTTCAGCTTGGTTCTGCTTCTCATCTTGCCTGGCTGCGGGGCGGTGCAAGATTTTTTCTCTATTGGATCGCCAGCGAATTCCTCCGCCAGCCGCATGAACCAGTCGACGATCGACCGGCTGGTTCCTGCGGTCCGCAAAGACTTCGAGCATTTCACCCGGCCCCAGCACCGCGATCTGCTCGCCATGCGTGAGACGGTCGAGACGATCCCGGCGCAATTCAAACGTCGCTTGGCGGTCACGGCCCTCAAACAGCCCTGGGACGGTCTGGCAGATTTGGAACGCCAGGGACTCTTACTGGCCGACATTGCTGAAGGAGGGGCGCTGAATCTTCCGGCCCTCCTCGATGTGCTGGAAGCCGGTATGGATCGGACCTCTACATTCTATAAACCGGTTCCTTTGCCGGCCAGCTCCTCACGCGAACACCTCCTGGCCTTCATGGCTGAAAGTTTGGAGCAGGCGGCGCTACATCGAGACCGCGCGCTGATGAATTTGACCGAGGCAGAACGACACTTCCTGTTTCTCCATGCAGAATCGATGACGGAACACTTCACCCCACAGGTTTCTAACCTTTCTGATCGGACGAGTACACGAGTCAAAGCCGATCTCCGCTTTGCCGAGCTGCTTGTAGAGGAAGTCGATTATGCCAGTCTGATTGCGGCGGCTCAGGTGCTCGCTCGCCTTGCCAATGAGCGTTGGCTTCGCCAGGTCGCTTCGGCGTGGACGACACCCCTGCCGGCTTCCGCCGTCCCTCCGGGCGTGACGGGCGACGTCCTGTTGGTTCGGGAAACCTCCTATGGACTGATTCTGATCGGCGGCCCAGGACCGAATACCTATGAATTGGACAAGGGCATCGGTCTGATCCTCGATGTGGGTGGTAACGATCTCTACCGGGGCATGATTGCCGCGTCTGCAGATGAGGATCAGGGAAATGCCGTCGTCATCGATCTCGATGGAGATGATACCTATGCCGGAGCTTCGCTCGGGCTGGCAACCGGACGGCTCGGCGTCGGCCTGCTCATCGACCACGCCGGCGACGATGTCTACCAGCTCGACAGTGGATCGGGGGGCGCTGGATTCGGCGGACTCGGAATCTTGTTCGACGGAAAAGGGAACGATGTCTATATGGGCAATCGCCTAACACAGGGGGCGGCGATCGGAGGGCTGGGACTGTTGTTCGACACCGCGGGAAACGACCGCTACACCAGCCATGCCTTTTCCATCGGATTCGGCGGCCCCTTGGGTGTCGGCGCAGTCATCGATATCACCGGCGACGACTACTATCAATGCGGCGACAAGTTACCCAGCACTTACAATGCGCAGGATGCACCAAATTCGAAGCCGGGCGATCCGCTATTTCAGTACGATTGCTTTGGCCTGGGTACCGGAGCTGGACAAAGGATTCTGACGAAAAAGCCCGAGTGGCAAGCCTACAATCTAGCGGGTGGCTGGGGGCTCTTGCTCGACATTGAAGGGCAGGATCAGCACGAGAGCGCCAACTTTTCTCAAGGACATGGATACTTTTTCGGAGTAGGCCTCATGCTGAATCTTGATGGCCACGACGTCTATCAGGCCGGCCGTCATGGACAGGGATCGTCCACACATTATGGCGTCTCCCTCTTCATCGATCGGCATGGCGACGACCAGTACGGCTCAACCGGCCCTTTCTACAATGGTGGAGCAGCCTGGGACAATAGCGTGAGCCTGATGATCGACGCCGACAAGGGCCGCGACACCTATACCTTCGACCACTCAACCGGTCTTGGTCAAGCCGACTCTGCTGGTTGGGGGCTCTTCATCGATGAGGGAGGGGCAGATCAGTACCAGGCATTATCAGGCTTCGGAAACTCCTCGGAAAAGAGTGTGGCAGGATTTTTCGATCTCGAGGGCAAAGACACCTATATGCTACAGGCTACCTCGTCGATGCCTGCCGACAGCCGCCCCAGCAATGGAAAACTCTTTATCTATCCGCAAGGTGGAGTATTTGTCGATCGCTAAAGAGCTGTAATCCTGGCGCATCCCGGCTGGCGCACAACTGTCTTTAGAGACTGTTACGAGGTTCCTTCACTCCCTTCTCTTGACTTATAGTCGATGGAAGCTATCTCATCATTAAGTATCTACACGTTTCGCGTCTTTTCACCGGCCGAGCGAAGGGATGCACGACATGAATAACGAGACACTCGCCGTCAAGTTACCGGTCCTTCCGATAAAACGCACCGTATTGTTCCCTGGAATCATGATGCCCCTGACGGTCGGGCGTGAAAAGTCGATCGCTGCCGTAGAGGCAGCGATGAAAACCGAGGATAAGACCATTCTCGTGGTCGCACAGCGCGATCCACAGAAGGAATCACCAGGACTCGAAGACCTCTATACGATCGGCACCAAGGCCATCGTGAAACAGATCGGACAGTCAGACGAAGGCGCGATCCATGCGCTCGTACAGGGGCTCGAACGCGTCGCGTTGCTCAGAGCCGAGCAGTCGGAACCGTTTCTGCTTGTCCAAGCCAGGCGGCTCGAACGTCTGGCGGATCACGGCACGGAAGTCCAGGCCCTCCACCGGGCAATCCAGGAATTGGTCACAGATCTTCCACGATTGGTACAGGCTCCCGGTATTCAAGAAGCAACGGTAGCGTTCAGTAACGAGGACGATCCCGTCGCGTTGGCCTATCGCATCGCGTCGCTCCTGAGTTTGACCGTGCAAGACGAGCAAAAGCTGCTCGAAAGTTCGTCTACGGTCGAGCTGCTGCGATCATTGTATGGAGCGCTCTCGAAAGAAATTCAGATCCTCCAATTGCGAGAAAAAATCGCCAGCGATGCGCAAACGAAAATCGGTAAGTCTCAACGAGAGTATATTCTGCGCGAACAATTGAAGGCGATTCACCAGGAACTCGGTGAGGGCGAAGGAGAGGAAAACGAGATCACCGAGCTCAAAAAGAAAATCCAGGATGCCGATCTTCCTGACCATGTGCGAAAGGAGGTGGAGCGGGAGCTCGCCCGATTGGCAAAGGTGCCACCCTCCTCGCCTGACCATCAGGTCCTCAGGACCTATCTTGAACTGGTGCTTGAGCTTCCATGGAAGAAGGCTTCGGAAGATCGTTTAGACTTGGGTACGGTTCGACAGGTGCTTGAAGAGGACCACTATGGCATTAAGGAAGTAAAGGAGCGGATCGTCGAGCATTTGGCTGTGTTGAAATTGAATCCCAAGGCCAAGGCACCCATCCTCTGCCTCGTCGGACCGCCGGGCGTCGGTAAAACGAGTCTGGGCCAGTCGATTGCCAGGGCCATGGGGCGGAACTTCGAACGGTTCAGCCTGGGCGGTATGCACGATGAAGCGGAATTGCGCGGCCATCGTCGGACCTACGTCGGAGCTCTGCCTGGAAGGATCATTCAATCCATGCGTCGAGCCGGCGTCAACAATCCCGTATTAATGTTGGACGAAGTCGACAAGATGGGCCGGGACTTCCGGGGCGATCCGGCTGCGGCCCTATTGGAGGTGCTGGATCCGGCACAAAACCACACGTTTCGTGACCACTATCTGGATTTGCCCTTCGATCTTTCGAAGGTGTTCTTCATTACGACCGCCAACACGCTGGATACGATCAGCCAACCACTGCTCGACCGGATGGAAATCATCCGGCTCCAAGGTTACAGCGAACGGGAGAAGGCGGAGATCGCTCGTCGCTATCTCTGGCCGCGACGGCTCAAGGAAGCGGGCCTGGATACCAGCCAAGCGTTGCTCTCGGACGAGGTCTTGAACCTTGTCATCAGCCGCTATACCAGAGAGGCAGGCGTTCGCCAGTTGGAACAGATGCTCGGTCACCTCACCCGAAGGGTCGCGTTAACTTTCGCCGATCTGCCGGAAGGCCAGGAGCGACAGCCCGTCACCATTCATGCGGATCTCGTCGGGGAATGGCTCGGCTCCGAGCGTTTCATGCAAGAGGAGGCCCGAAAAATCCTGCCGGCCGGCGTGGCCACTGGGCTCGCCTGGACACCGAGCGGAGGGGATGTGCTCTACATCGAAACCACGCTGCTCCCTGGCAGCCACGACCTGACGATCACCGGTCAGCTGGGAGACGTCATGCAGGAGTCTGCCCGAGCTGCGCGAAGCTACCTCTGGTCGCACGCTGAAAGCATGGGCCTCGATATTTCCCGTTTCAAACGAAATGGGGTACACATCCATGTGCCTTCTGGAGCGATTCCAAAAGACGGACCTTCAGCAGGAATCACGATGGCCACGGCTCTTGCGTCTTCGTACATCGGAGAAGCGGTTCGTAGCGACACGGCGATGACCGGCGAGATCAGTCTGAGCGGATTAGTCCTGCCGGTCGGCGGAATCAAGGACAAGGTGCTGGCCGCTCATCGTGCCGGCATCAAACGAGTAATTCTGCCCAAATCCAACGAGAAGGATTTAAAAGAGGTGCCGCAAGAAGTGCGCGACGATTTGACCTTTATTCTGGTGGAACGAATCGAAGAGGTCCTCCCCGCTGCCTTCAACCAAGAGACAGCGCCTCAGGGAAGCTTCCGTTTCGGGCCAGGTATTGCTCCAGCCTCAGCATAAACGAAGGGATTCCGGAACAACATTCCGGAATCCCTTCGTTTCTCTTCAATCATTCCAGTGACTTGCGTCAAGACTCCATCCTATGTAAGGATCGTTTCTGTCCTCGACTCATCTAGAGGAAGGCCTAATAAGCCAAGAAGAAAGGAGCAAAACTATGCCGCCCAAAAT
>DATEPD010000296.1:0-5743 GCA_035273365.1 Nitrospiraceae bacterium
CTGCCGGCAGTTGGCCCCGGCAAGCTTTGAAGAAGTCGGCAGTTTTTCCGCCGTCACCCAACAGCCGACCGATCATGGGCTTATTCAACAGGCGTATCAGGCCCTCCTCGCTTGCCCGGTCGGTGCGATCGGTACGGAGCACAGCGACAAGAGACAAATGCAGGACGCCCTGGCGAGCTTCCCGCTCCATCTGGAAGGCGGCGTTTACTACTGTGGCTTCAACTCAGAGAAGTCATTTGGTGCGAATAGCTTCTTCATCGAACATTCAGATGGCAACTGGCTTGTCGATTCGCCGCGCTATCTCAAATATCTCGTCGAGGCCTTCGAAGAAAGGGGAGGTATCGCGCACATCTTCCTCACGCACAAAGATGATGTAGCCGATGCCGAGAAGTATGCCGCACACTTCGGCGCGAAACGGCTGATTCATCGGGCTGACGTCGAAGCCGCTCCGGAAGCGGAATGGATCATAGAGGGGGCTGACAGTATTCAAGTCATGCCACAGTTTCAGATCATTCCCGTACCGGGCCACACGGCAGGCAGCATCGCTCTTCTCTATCAGAACAGGTTCCTCTTTACAGGGGACCATCTCTGGTGGGACTCCGCACAGAAGATGCTTGGTGCTCCGACCAGGCTGGTGTGGAGAAGGCATGTCCTGGTAGATTCCATCAAGAAGCTCATCGACTACCCATTCGAATGGGTACTGGCTGGGCATGGGGATCGGGTGCGGCTTCCGGCTGAGGAGATGCGCGCGCAACTGCAGGCGCTGGTCGGACGTCGCCAGCCCGGTCACGTCATGTCATAGCAATGTTCACGCGCCTGGCTCAGTGGATCGACTGCAATATTCTTTCCCTTGGCCGTGAGATGCGGCTCTCGTATCTGCCTCCGCTCATGGTCTACATGGCCTACGGGATCTCCGGCCTCACCGGTATTGTCGGTACCTTCTTCGTCAAAGACTACTTGGGCCTCTCCGCGTCATTTCTCGCGGCGCTGGGATTTTGGGCCGGCATTCCTTGGGCACTCAAGATGCCCATCGGACATCTCGTCGATCTCTTGTGGCGCTGGAAAGGCTGGCTCGTCGGATTCGGAGCCGGGCTGCTGGCCGCCAGCCTCGGTATCATGGCGGCGTTGATCGGAGACCGGGATGTGATGACGTCGATCCTACCCGCGGAAGTCTGGTATGTAATCAGCACCTTGCTGGGGCCGATCGGCTATGTGGTGCAAGACGCGGTTGCGGATGCGATGACAGTTGAGGCAGTGCCTCGCGTGGACGAACAGGGGCAGCCGTTTGACCCACCGACCCTCAAGCTCATGCACACCACCATGCAAACACTCGGTCGTGTGGCGATCATTGGTGGCGGAATTCTAGTCGCGATGATCAACGTGTATGTCTTCACAGGGGTCGAGGGACTTCCGCAGGGAGAGATCGTCAGGCTCTACCAACAGGTCTATCTTATGGCGTTGATCATCCCATTTGTCTCAGTGCTTGGGGTGGGGATGGCCTGGATACTGCGTCAGAAGCAGAAGAGACAACTCCTCCAACAAGGATTTTCCCTTGAGCAAACCGAGCAGATGGTGAATGCACGCGATGATCTACAGGAACCAACGAAGCCCAATTGGTGGATTCTAGGCGGGAGCCTTGCCTTTGTCCTGTTCACGTTGACTGTCGGATTCGGCGATTTCTCATATAGCGAGGATATTGTGTTTGCCGGTTCGATGGCCATCGTCCTGTTTTTGATGGCCCGGCTGGTACGAGAGTTAGAGCCAGATAAGCGGTTCACTCTGGTTGGGACAGCGGTCGTGGTCTTTATCTTCCGAGCAATCCCGGGGACAGGGCCAGGGACGACGTGGTGGATGATTGACCAGCTGAAGTTCGATCAACACTTTCTTTCCATCCTCTCGCTGTTCGGCAGCACGTTAACCTTGGTGGGCATGTTCGTCTTTCGCCGTTTCATGGCCGAGCGGTCCATTTCCTATGTCGTGGGGTTTCTCACGGTGATCGGGACCATTTTGACCCTCCCGATCGTGAGTATGTTCTATGGCTTGCACGAATGGACGGCGAGCATTACGGGAGGTATTGTCGATGCACGATTCATTGCGCTAATCGATACGGCGTTAGAGTCGCCGCTTGGTCAGATCTCGATGATTCCGATGCTGGCCTGGATCGCAAACACCGCACCCGCGAAGCTGAAAGCCACCTTCTTTGCCGTCATGGCCTCATTTACGAATTTGGCCCTGTCGTTAAGTCAGCTCGGTACCAAATACTTGAACGACCTCTATGTGGTGACGCGAGAGGTGCGCGACCAGGTTTCCGGTGCCATCCAAACGCCCGCGGACTATAGCAATCTCGGTTCTCTGCTGATCGCGCAGTTGCTTTTGGGTTTGGCCCTCCCCTTCGCGGCGATAGTGTTTGCCAAAGTCACCCGCTTCAAGAGTGCCTGACAGAATCGTGAAAAGTTCCGTTGGCTTAGTGATCATGGTCATTGGATAAAAGTACTTCTCACATCCTTGTTCCTTGTACTTCGAGTGAGTTTCAGTCTATGCCTCTCCCGGCTGCATGCTTTCGCCTATGCATACCTCGGTTCGGAATCTCGAACGAGAATAAGAATCAGGTGTCCACGCTAGATTTTCTCCTACCATTTTCGGTACCCTGAGCAGGATAAGTTGCGTCCTTGATCTTCTAATTTCTTGGAATGCGCGTTGTTATTATGATGAGAGCCAGCAAGATCATAACGGTTGTGCTTGTCGGCATGGCGTTGCTCTGTTCCATCGACAACAATGCGGCCTTTGCGACAGAGGCTGCTCCCACTAAACCTGAATCTGTCCAGGCGCCAGCTCCTATTGTGCCATCTGTTCCTGCACCGACAACGGCGCGACCGAAACATCCCATAAAATCCCAGTCTCCAGACCATGGGTCAGGTACCTCCAAATCAGGTGGCAAGCCGCAGCCTCCTGTTGAGTTCATTGGAAAAGACGGTGCACCCATGGTGCTGATTCCGGCCGGGGAGTTCACGATGGGCAGCGACAAGGGCGATGACGACGAAGAGCCTATTCACCGCCTGTTTCTCGACAGCTTCTATATGGATAAATTCGAGGTGACCAACGGCCGGTTTGCCAAGTTCGTCGAGGCCATTCAGAGCGAACCGCCGTGGGGATTTGCAGACCAGGAGACCCCCGTCGTCCACGCCGATCAGCCAGTGCGCTGGGTGAACTGGATGGATGCGTGGGGCTATTGTCTGTGGGCCGGCAAGCGCTTGCCGACCGAAGCGGAGTGGGAGAAAGCGGCCCGCGGGACCGATGGCCGGCTCTATCCCTGGGGGAACGAGCCACCCACCCCGATGCATGCGGTCTTCGGCCTGAAGGAAGGGGCTGAGACGGTCTCGCCGATCGGCAATCGTACCCAGGGGCGCAGCCCCTATGGCGCCTACGATCTCGCGGGCAATCTGTACGAATGGGTCGCGGACTGGTACGACGACGCATTCTACACGACGAATCCGACCATCAATCCGCGCGGCCCGCTCCAGGGGACCACGAAGGTGCAGCGGGGCGGCTCCTACATCAACACGCCCTACCGGTTGCGCTCGTCCTTCCGCACCAAGGGGGATCCGACTGAACACGAACCTAATGTCGGGTTCCGCTGCGCTCAAGACGTACCGCCGCTGCCATAGCCGGGCCAGTCCCCGCTAGCGTTTTGGGCTGCCGGCGAGGAAGGGATAGCATCCCAATACCGGCTTGTGTACGACCTCGAAGGAGCTGAGGAGGCACCGAGTATGAAAGAGTATCGCGTCAAACCGAACGCACAACTCAACTTGGATGCGTGTGATCCCGACGATACCGGTAACTACAAGAAAACGGATCAAGACAAGGAGAAGGCGAAAGCCAGGACGGTTCAGTTGATCGGCAGGCTTGAGGAACTCCAGGAACGCCTCTACGCCAACGGCAACCGCGCGCTGCTCATTGTGTTGCAAGGGATGGATTCCAGTGGCAAGGACGGGACGATCAAGCACGTCATGTCTGGTGTGAATCCTCAGGGCTGCAGGGTGGCGACCTTTAAAACCCCTTCCAATAGCGAACTCGCCCATGACTTTCTCTGGCGTGTCCATCACGAGGTGCCAGCCAAAGGACAGATCGGGATCTTCAATCGATCGCACTACGAAGATGTGCTTATCACGCGTGTCCACAAAATGATCTCATCCAACGTGGCGGCCCAACGATTAAACCAGATCAAGGAGTTTGAAGAATTGCTGACTGAGAACGGGACCACCATCCTCAAATTCTTTTTGCACATTTCCAAAAACGAGCAGAAAGCGCGGTTGGAATCGCGCATCCGCGATCCAGAGAAGCGTTGGAAGTTCAACGAAGGAGATTTGGAAGAACGGAAGCTCTGGGCCGATTACATGGCGGTGTTTGAAAAGGTACTCTCAGCCACGAGCACCGATCATGCGCCTTGGTATATCGTGCCTGCCAACCGAAAATGGTATCGAAATCTCGTGGTCGCCGATCGTGTCGTTGACGCGTTGGAAGCTATGAAGCTGAAGACACCGCCTGCTCCCGCAGGGATAAATTTCAATACGTTGAAGATCGTGTAATGAGTGAGCGGCCGCAAGAATGACGGAGCACTAAGGGAAGACTATCGGCATTCAAATGGTTCACGTTACCCTGCGCTATGACTGATTTGGCGCTTCAGCTGTGCTGAATCATTCTTCATGTGAAATATATCTGTCCTCCGGGTCGCTTCACGGTAGGAAAGGCCGTTTCTTGACACGTTGGGCAGGGCTATATTAGCATGCGTCTCCAAAGAGATAGGCGCGTAGCTCAGGGGGAGAGCGCTACCTTGACACGGTAGAGGTCGACGGTTCAAGACCGTCCGCGCCTACCACCAAGCTGAGGGCATCCGCTTGCCTCTCGAAGGCAGGGTGCCTTTGTCGTTTCTAGTGCTCGATGACGTCATGTAGATCATGAAAATTACGCTGAAAGATGGCAGCAGTCGAGATATTCCAGCTGGACAGACTGTTGGGTCTGCTCTCTCGGCTTTCGGCCTGACGCTTGGCCCCGAAATCCTCGCGGCAAAGGTGAATGATAGGACGGTAGACCTCTCGAGTACTTTGACCGAGGATGCTGAAGTGACCCCACTGCAGTTCGGCAGCACAGAAGGCCGTGAGGTTTACCGCCATAGCAGTACGCATATTATGGCGCAGGCCGTCAAAGAGGTCTTTCCCACCGCACAACTGACAATCGGTCCGGCCCTTGAGGACGGGTTCTTCTATGATTTTGCGTTTGACCGCCCCTTTACCCCGGAAGATCTCGAAAAAATTGAAGCACGAGCGAAAGATATCATCAAGCGCGCTCTTCTTGTGAAACGAGCGGAATTGTCGAAGCAAGACGCGGTAAAGTTGTTCCAGGAGCGCGGAGAGACCTACAAGGTTGAGTTGATTCAAGGATTGGCAGATGGGCAGACCATCTCAGTCTATAGCCAGGGAGAGTTCATCGACCTCTGCCGCGGTCCGCATCTCCCGACGACAGGTCATGTCGGGGCATTCAAGCTCCTGAACACGGCCGGAGCCTACTGGCGAGGCGACGAACGCAATCCCATGCTGCAGCGGATCTATGGGACCTCCTTCCCGACTCAGGCGGAGCTCGACGCCCATCTCGCGCGATTGGAAGAAATTAAACGACGAGACCATCGAAAGGTCGGTAAAGAGCTCGATTTGATCTCGGTCCAGGATGACATCGGCCCCGGATTGGT
>DATEPD010000297.1:0-4641 GCA_035273365.1 Nitrospiraceae bacterium
TGGCGGCCACGGCCGGTTCGTTCGAGGAAGCCAGCCTGAATCAGATACGGCTCATGAACATCTTCGAGGGTGCCTCTGTCTTCCTGAACTGCAGCTGCCAGGGATTCCACCCCGACCGGTCCTCCTGCAAACTTGTCAATGATCGTCAGAAGAATCTGACGATCCATCTCATCAAACCCAGCCGTATCGATTCCCAGCCAGGCAAGCGCATCCTGGGCGACAGCCTGGGTCACTTGTCCCGCCGCTTTGACCTGGGCATAGTCGCGCACCCGCTTAATAAGCCGATTGACGATGCGAGGGGTTCCTCGAGCACGACCGGCAATTTCCTGCGCTCCATCAGAATCTATTGGGATCCCGAGCACGCCCGCCGAGCGTGTCACGATGGTCTGCAGTTCCGCCGGAGTATAGAACTCCAGGCGATGGACGAGGCCGAATCGGTCCCGGAGTGGAGAGGTGAGGGCTCCGGCCCTGGTTGTGGCCCCGATGAGCGTAAACTGAGGGAGATCCAATTTCACTGTTCTGGCTGCAGGCCCCTGTCCGATCACCAGATCAAGCTGATAGTCCTCCATCGCCGGATAGAGCGCTTCTTCGACAGAGGCGGGGAGTCGGTGAATCTCGTCGATGAACAGGACATCGTGTTCTTGAAGATTCGTCAGGATGGCGGCCAAATCGCCTGCATGGGCCAGAACGAGCCCGGAGGTCGAACGGAGGGAAGCCCCCATCTCACGAGCAATGATGTGGGCAATAGTGGTCTTCCCCAACCCAGGGGGGCCATAGAAAATCGTGTGATCGAGTGCTTCGTTCCGCTGCTTCGCTGCCTCGATACAGATCCGCAGGGATTCTTTCATCCGATCCTGGCCAACATACTCCTCCAAGGTCTGCGGACGCAGGACCGTCTCAATACTTCGCTCTTCGTCCGTAACCTGCATACTGACAACTCGCTCGGCCATCGGATGGACCCCCGACTCGCTCTGGTCTTATTTCTTCTCCGGCGTTGGGAGATACTTGGGTGGAGGCGGCATGGCACCTTGCCCGGGCGTTGCCGTACTACCACAGTCCGGCGGGCAGATCTTACCGCCTTGGGTCGGATCCGGAAGGTTTAGTTCCATCTTCTCCAGCTGACATTGGGTGAGCCGCCCTCCATCCTTACTGCCGCAACGAGCCGGCACCGACGAGTTGCCGATTTCACGATAACCCTCGGGGCAGGATCCGCAGACAGGCAGCAAATTAGCTCCCAGCGGAACACACTGAACGAGTGTGGGATCGCTGTCCTTACAAATTTCTTTAGATTCGGTCACACCCGTGGTTGCATAGCCATCAGGACAGCTGCCACAAGTTTTGCGAATACTTTTGGGCTCGTTCGGCTCTTCGGCTTGCACGGGCATGGCCCCCAGCCCCAATAGAAGCAGCACAAGCCCGAAGAGCAATGGAGTTTGGACTCTTCGTTGAATCGATCTGGCCATCATAGTTACCCCCGTGCCAATTCCCTCAGAGACTCACGAATCATGTCTTTGAGTACTATGGACTCAGCATTGGATTTCTTCACCTGTTTCAGCGCTTCTTTGGCATCTTGTGGACGATAGCCCAAATTCACGAGCGCAGACAGCGCATCGTCGAACGTCACATCTTGCCCCTGTCTTGGTATCTCGCTTGCTGAGGCGGCGCCAGCATGGAGTTTTTCTACTTTATCCTTCAGCTCCAATACAAGACGGCCGGCCGATTTGGTACCGATTCCTGGAACTGTCGTCAGCTTCTGGACATCTCCCGACTGAATTGCCGAGACCAGCGCCGACACTGGAAGAGCCGACAAAAGGCTGAGCGCCAACTTGGGTCCGACACCGGACACACTGGTAAGGAGCACAAATGCATCTTTTTCCTGCGACGTCAGAAAACCGAAGAGCTGAATCGCGTCTTCGCGGACATGGGTGTGAACGCTCAGCGAGGTGCTTTCGCTGAGATTGGGCAAACCATAGTAGGTGCTAAGGGGAATAAGAACTTCGTATCCGACCCCGTGGACGTCGAGGACCAGATGGGTCGGCGCCTTGAAGGCCAATCGGCCTGTCAGTGAGGCGATCATGCGATTTGATACCGTCTGCGGACAAAGTATAGTCAGGCAGCGCTGCTGCCATCCACCTCATCCAGCAGCGGCGACTTTCTCCATAACCTCATCGGAAATATCAAAGTTTGCATGAACCTTCTGCACATCATCATGCTCATCCAAGACTTCCATCAACTTGAGCATGTGCTCGGCTGCCTTTTCCTCTAATCTGATCGTGTTTTGCGGAACATACGCCACCTCCGCAATCACGGTGTCAATCTTCGCATCGATGAGGGCTTTCTTGACCTGTTCAAAGGAGTGCGGATCCGTGATAACCTCAAAGGTCTTCTCGCCCACCTTCACGTCTTCAGCTCCCGCGTCGAGAACGAGAGACAGCAGCGTATCTTCGTCGACAGTACCCTTGTCAATCGTGAACAGCCCCTTCTTATGAAACTGCCAGGAGACGGCACCCGCTTCCGCCATATTGCCGTGATGCTTCGTGAGGAGGTTCCGTAATTCTGCGACGGTGCGATTGCGATTGTCACTCGTAATTTCGATTAGAATCCCGGTCCCTCCTGGCCCATACGCTTCCAGATTGAACTCTTCATAGACCAAGCCGGGCAATTCTCCCGTGCCCCGCTGAATTGCTTTTTTTAGCGTATCGCCGGGCATGTTGGCTTCTTTTGCTTTCAAAATGGCCAATCGGAGCCTCGGATTACCATCCGGGTCAGCGCCCGAACGAGCCGCGATTGCCACCTCGCGGATAATTCTGGTGAAGATCTTCCCGCGCTTGGCGTCCTGAGCCCCTTTGTGCCGTTTGACGGTTGCCCAGTGGCTATGTCCACCCATACATACTCCATGCAGCGGGCTCCGGAAAGCCAGCTGCCTCAACACACCATCTCATTCGCTGAGATCTCGTACTCGTAGCACAGGGTTTGGAAAGGTGTCAATTATGTCGGGAGGCATACTGCGACAAGAGTTATTACTCTGCGTATATCAATAGCTGTATCCCGATGAGTAGAAGCAATCCCGCCCAGAGTAATTCCCACCGGGAAGCCTGGGTATTGGACGGGGAGCGGAACCAATCAGACAAGAGTTTGCACGAACCGGCTGTGACCGCCATCGTGCCCATGATTGCATGGTCCAAGGCAATCTTTTCTGCCGAGGGATGAAGGCCGTGCGAGTGGCCGAACAACATCAAGCCCCCGATGATGGCAAACAACGGAAGGGGTGCGACCCAGGCCGCATGACCTATCTGTCCAAGTCGACGGAGCAGCTCGATGGTTCCCACCGTCAACGACAAGAGTGCGTAACTCTTGTGCTCAAAGATTTCCGAATCACTGCCGAAGAACGTCTGCATGAAACTGAGCGAACCGATCGGCCAGGCTTCATGGTCACTCCAGCCGAAAAGAAAGAAGCCTGTCGTGAGCAAGGCTCCCGGTAGAAAAAATCTGGTCCAAGCCCAAAATGGTACAGCTAACGCCTGGCGCAGCTCACTGAGGCCGATGATAAGTACCAACATCCCGGTGAGGTGGTGATTGAATTCGGAATAGGCGATACCAGCGACTGACCCTTCCCACATCGCCTGGTCACCCACAGCCCCATGATGTTTGTGGCCGGTGGGCGGCGCCTCGGGCATTGAAATTTGACCATGTTGGTCATGCTGCGCCCATAACGGCACGGCTGACAAGAACAGGTAGGCCAATATGACAAATACGACCCCCCGACATCGGAGCAGTCGCTGCCGGACCCTGCCGTCTCGATTGCTGCATAAAGGAAAGGCCCACCCGGCTGACCGGATGAGCCCTCGTGCCGTCATCCCCATATCTTCGCGTGATCAACTCACATAAACTTCAAAAACTTCTCTTTCACGTCATCCATCACTTGAGCCGTAATGGCCGCCATCCCTCGCTCCTTCGCCACACGCTCAACCTCTTTGCGGGCCATGGGGCGGATGAAATCAGGAATATTCTCAAGCCGTTTCTCAGCTTCGGATGTCCACGTCATCCCATTACTCGAGTCACTCTTAGAATCGTCCATCACTTGTAACGTAATCCTCTGGTATCCCTGCTTGCGAGCATAGGCCTCCACACTGCTCTGCACCATCGGCTTCACAAATGAGGGAAGGCGGTCCAGTTTCTCCTTCGCATCGGCCGACCAGGCAAACTCTGTCGTCGCCGCTTCGGCATTGCCGGCTTTACCTCCTGAGGTGAGTCCCATTTCAGCGACCATCGCGGAGAAGGGACAACCGCTCGTTTTCTCACCAGCCTTGGCAGACGGCGCCATGGCTGAAGAGACAGACGGCCCGGCCGCAGTTTGGCTATTCATAGCAGGAGCGGTTTGACCGTTCCCCGCCAAAGCCCTCAACCCATCGAGGGATGCGGCAGCTTCAGCACGTGGGGCCAGCTTTAGGCCCAACGCATTCATCATGTTGGTTTCGCCGGCATTGGTCACCATCGAGAACTTCGCGGCGCAGGAGGGACAGGCAAAAAAGACGCCGAGCGAGCCTTCCTCCGGTTTCTCCACCTTCTCAAGGCTCATATAGGTCTCGCAGTTAAGACAGACAAATTTCATAAAGACTCCTCTGCCATCGGCCCGCTGTG
>DATEPD010000298.1:0-2370 GCA_035273365.1 Nitrospiraceae bacterium
CGTTTCCATCTCAGGTCCCGGCGCCATCTGTGCAGTGGCCTGCCGGATGGCCAGCAAGGCCACCATCAGCTTCCAGGCATTGTCGTTGAACGCCCCACAGAACTGAGCGATGAGGAGGCCGCGGAGGGGATGTGGAACGTCTTTCAACATATCGACTCGATCACGACATCCTGAGGCCGAGCTTCCATTATTCGAACCTACCTGAGCGGGACGGGAGACCCGTCATGGATTCTCCGTAAACATGGTCAGTGGGTATCAGCCGATGTGATCTTCAAGAGATACAGGTTTTTGTTTCGACGTTGGGGGAACTCGTGGACGAGTTCTACCGATACATCCACGTTCTGATTCAGAGTTGTAAAGGAGGTTTTGTCCATGACGGCCAGCACGTGGCCGGCTTCACGAACTCTGGCCAGCAACATGTCCTCCGATGCCAGGCGTGGTAGTGCTGGTTCCAGGTTTAAGTAATACACGACATCTTCATTATCCGGCCATCGGGGACTATAGAGATGGAGGGGTTCTGAAAGAGGTCGTGGGAATGACTTGATGGTGTCGCTGGCGCGCCGCGCCGAACTCACCTCGTCGATCGCAGGAAGGATGAAGGCGACGACAGCGATTGAAAATGCGGCAGCCAGTGAGCCGGTTGTGCCGAGGGCCAGCCCGATCCTGGAGCGGATGACGGCATAACCGAGCAATATTGCCAAGGAGAGCATGATTGCGACGAACGCCGGTGGAAAGAGTGACGGCGTTGTCCCCCAGTTTTTCTGCAGTAAGCTTGGGCCGTAAAGCATGGCGATGACGAACGCGACCGCGAGTAGACCCAGCATGATTCTCAACACCGGAGTCGAGAGCCTTTTGGTTTCTGGGGAATCGTATACTGCATGGCTATAACATCCAATCAAGAGGCCAAGGGGAGGCACCAGGGCCATTAAATACGGTTCGCGTTTGAGAGTGGACAGGCTGAGTGCCGTGAACATTCCAAGGAACCAGATCAGGACAAACACCTTCGAACGTTCAAGCCGAAGTGGATGCTCGGACATGAGCCATATCAGGCTGGAAGGAAACAGCGCGATCCACGGGAAGAAATCGAACCACATGATGAGGAGGTACCAGTATATCGGGTGCCCGATCGCCTGGGCCTGCGCACTGGCTGATAACCCAAAGGCGCTTTTGAGACCATGAAGGATATCGAAATGCCATGCCAGGTTGTCGCTCAACACACTCGCATACGCAGCGATGATGGTGATGGCGAGAAAGACGGACAGGTGGAACCACAGGTTTTTCAATGGTGAGTAGTCACGAGTCACTGCCAATAGCCCGATAATGACGACAAGGGGGAGGGCGGCTCCGTGCAGTCCCTTGGTCATCACCGCCAGGGCGATCGCCGTTCCGACGATCGGGTACCACCAGTGTCCGGCATTCTGAAGATGGGCTTTCGCCCAGGCGAAGAGCGCCAAGGTGATGAAAAACGTTTGCATGGAATCGAAGAGGGTTCGTCGACCGTACCACAGGAACAGATGCGAGGTCGCCACGACCATGGCAGCCCAGAACCCTGCCGTGCGTGAAAACATGGACTTGCCCAGGAAGTAGGTGAGCATCATCGTGCCGAGGCTGAATAATGCCCCGGGCAACCGAAGGGCGATCTCATTTTCGCCGAACAATCGTGTGAAAAGTGCGAGCACCCAAAAAAACAGCGGCGGTTTGTTGATGTAGGATTCATCGTGATAGGTCAACTGAAACCACTGCCCAGAGAGTTTCATCTCCCTGCTGATATGCGCATAGAGACCTTCACTTCCTTCAAAGAGCGCAATATCCAGGTTGTAAAAGAATGCAAAACTGCCGACGAGTAGAAGCGACAGGAGGCGAGTGAGCGTGTTTGAGACGAAGCGCTCTGCGGCAAACTGATTCAGTGAATTCACCCACGTGACGATCACGGTTATACCTTCATGTTACCGGGTATAGGTCTATACCTATCGTTTTTGTTATACCGTGCATCAAGAGGGGTACTTGGTCTGCCGGAGCCTTAACTCCGGCACCTCGGTGTCCCCGATTCGATGGATGGGCTGCTAGGATTGCAGCGTGCCTCGTTCTGAAAAGATTGCTGAACAGGCTAAGCTTGTCCCGACTCATCTGCCCTCATGACCGGCAATCCTTCCAACTGCATAATCCGCAGCGCGTTGGTTGTGGGGCAAGGACCTGATCTAAGCTTGTAGTCGAATTGCAGCGCACCGGCTGCCACCGTTTCCTGAAAGTGGACGTTCCGCAAACCTGGCACTGTCTTATCGAGATCGGTTAATTCCAGATCGTGGGTGCTCACCAAACCGAAGCCGTTGCCTTGCGAGAGAGCAGAAATATAGGCACGGCTCCCGATCA
>DATEPD010000299.1:0-8725 GCA_035273365.1 Nitrospiraceae bacterium
ATATTCATTGCCTGATTTACGTCGTCAAGCGTCGCTTTGGCGATCTCGCCGGCTCGGCGGCTACCTTCGGTCACGATGTCGTTCAGGTGCGTGGGATCTTTGCTCAAGCGCGCGCGCGCGTCCCACATCGGTGTCATGCGCTCGACAATTCGATCGGCGACGAGTTTCTTGCAATCGATGCAACCGATGGCCGCTGTCCGACATTCGGTATTAATCTGCTCCTGAATCATCGGTAATGAAAAGATTTTGTGAAAATCGTACACCGGGCAAATGTCCGGGTTCCCGGGGTCATGACGTCGGACCCGGGCGGGATCGGTAACCATCGTTTTGAGTTTCTGTCGCACGACCGGTTCCGGATCGGACAAGTTGATCGTATTGTTGTAACTCTTGCTCATCTTTCGGCCGTCCGTGCCGAGCACCTTCGGAAACTTCGTGAGCTGTTCCAGTGGTTCAGGGAACACCGGCTTGTACAGAGTGTTGAACCGACGGGCAAGTTCCCTGGTGAGCTCAAGGTGCGGCAGCTGGTCTTTCCCTACCGGCACGAAATCGGGCTTGTAGATGAGAATATCCGCGGCTTGGAGGACCGGATAGCCGAGAAATCCATACGTGGCCAAGTCGCGTCCTTTGATCTCCTCCTGTTTTTCTTTATAGGTCGGATTCCGCTCCAGCCAGGCAATAGGAATGATCATGGAGAGCAAGAGATGCAAGACGGCATGTTCCGGAATACGCGATTGCACGAACACAGTCGCTTTTGAGGGATCGATGCCCGCGGCAAGCCAGTCGATCAACAATTCGTGGACGAACTCTCGGATACGGCCGGTGTCGGCATAGTTCGTCGAGAGTGCATGCCAGTCGGCGACAAAAAAGTAGCACTCAAACTCGTTCTGCAGACCTTTCCAATTCTCCAAGGCGCCGAGATAGTTGCCGAGATGGAGCAGCCCGCTTGGCTGCATACCGCTGAGGACTCGTTTCCTGGGTGTGGTCATGGTGTGTTTCCTGCTCCAAGACCGACGGCGGTGGAGAGAATCGTATTGGAGAGACTGTGGGTCAACGTGCTGGTGATGGTATGGATCAGGTGAATCTGTGGATCGAGTATGATCAGCCCCATCAGGATGAACATACCATAGGGTTCTACGCGTGAGAGCGCCGTCGCCGCGGTGTGCGGAAGAAGACTTGTGAGAATTCTCCCGCCGTCCAATGGAGGGAGCGGCAGCAGATTGAACAGCATCAAGAGTACATTAATCAAGACGGAGTAGACCGCCATCACGGCGATCGGCATGAGAAACATTTGGTGCCACGTGTCTGTGGGACTGGTGTCTTCCGATTTGGACCAGTAGTTCCCAATCGCCGGATCGATCGACAACAGAATCGCGAAGAGTACGGCGCTGCCGATGGCCAGCGCGAGATTCATGGCTGGTCCCGCCGCCGCGACAAGCGCCATGTCGCGGCGTGGTTGGCCCATGGCGCGTGGGTCGATCGGTACCGGCTTGGCCCAGCCGAGGAAGAATCCTCCCGGCAAGAGTAGGCAAATGAGCGGCAGGATAACGGTTCCGAACGGATCGATGTGTGCCAGCGGGTTCATGGTGAGCCGGCCCTGGAGTTTGGCGGTTGAATCACCGCACCGATAGGCAACCCAGCCATGGGCGTATTCGTGCAACACCATCGCGAAAAGGAGCGGGAGCGCCATGTAGGAAATCGTGTGGATGATCTGGGGCAGGGAATTCATGCGGTCGCCTTTCTTAATTCACTTGAAGGAATCGTCCTCGCCTAATTTGCATCAGGAACAGCGGACGACTCAAAGTTCCGTCCGGCCCAAACGCTGCCGGCCCCGCGAGGGAAGAGAGGTCTGGTTGGGTCAGCAGCTGTTCGTGGACGGCTTCGCCCGACGAGGCGCCTTTGTGAACCGCATCGATCACAAATTTCGCAGCATCATAGCCTTGCATCGCGAAAAGTGTCGGATTGGTTTGGAACCGTTTTTTGTACCGGTCGACGAAATCCTGCACCGTAGGGGTGGGGCTGTCGATAAAGAAGCCGTCAACGAACACGGCTCCATCGATCGACTGATCGGCAGTGCGGGCAAAGTCCGGCGAATTCCATCCATTCGCGCCCAGGAAAGGAACTTTCATGTCGTGGAAATTCAGCTGGGCGGTAATGATTCCGGCGTCGGCTGCCCGGCCTGGAATGAAGATCGCATCGAACCCCGGCGTGTAGAGAATTTTCTTGTCCAACTTTGTCAGTTTCTTGGTTGAATTGGCCTGATCGACCGGCACGGACAAGCCATATCTCTTGAGATCTTCGGCCTTCATGCGCTTGAGCTGGGCGCTCACGTCCGTTTCGCCCTCTTTATAGGACTCAATGGCGATGATCTCCCCTTCGTGTTGGCGCACTTCTTGGGCGAAGAGCCGGGCCAATTCGCGGCCATACGCTGTGTCGGGATGCAGGATGCAGAATCGGCGGAAACCTTGTTCCTTGATGGCATAGGCCGCGATCCGTTTGGCTTGTAATTGAAACGTGAGGGCCGTGCTGAATACATAGTTGCCGAGTCGTCTGACGTTGGGCAAAGTTGCCGTCGGCGTGATCAGGGGGATGTGGGCTCGCTCAGCGAGTTCGGCCATGACCGGCAGATTTTTTGAGAGGAGCGGGCCAATCACGGCGAGAGGGCGATCGGTATTCAACATGTCGGAGAAGTCGTCCAAAAACGAGGTAAGATCGGATTCGAAATCCTTCACGATGAGACCAACCGATGCGCCTCCTGCCCGGTCTCTGTTCGCTTCGACGGCCAGTTGAATTCCGCTGAGGACTTCATTGGCAAAGGGGGCGAGTTTTCCTGAGAGGGGCAGGACTGAGGCGATGAAAAACTGGTTGGAGTGTAGTTTGGCTTGGAGTGTGGCAAGGAGTTCCGTGGTTTTGGCTGCCTGCGGGTGTATCGGGAAATTCACGAGAAATTGTTGGATTTGCCGAATGGCCTGGTGCTCTTCACCACGGCCGATATAGAGGTCGATAAGTCGGAGGGATGCGAGATCGCCAGGAAAGCTGCGTGGGAAGAGGCTTCGGATTTGCTCGAGAGCTTTCTTGTCGGATGTCTCGCTGGCCAGCTCGCGAATGCGGGTACGCACGTCTTCCGCTTGGTCTTCACTTCCCAAGGCTATTTCGTCGAGCCATGCCTGAATGGCACGGGTCGCGTCCTTTTTTTGTGCGTAGAATTCGCCACTCAGCTGCAGGGCTTCGCGTCTTGTGCGGTCATCTTTCGAAAGGTTGCGTAGGCCTGTCAGGATGGGCAGGGCAAGGTCTAGATTGCCCATCGCCGCATGGACTCGGGCCTGCAACAGCTTGCCTCGGTCCGTCACCTCCGAGTTGGGGAACTCGGTTTGCAACTGCCCCAAGTATTTTAAGGCCTCCGCATCTTGTTTGGCGCGATGGAGAGCTGCGCCGAATAGCAGATAGGTGTCGTCGAGCAGATCGGGCTTTGGGGAGGTTGCCAGAAAACGACGGAGTATGGTCAGGGCCTCTTCAGCCTGACCCGCATCGATCAGCCGCTTCGCCTGGTTCAGCGCGGGATGGTTTGCCGGGCTAGCGGGTCCCGCTTCTGCATAGACGACTGGAGTAAACTCGATCCCAGTGACTGGCGAGAGCATGCTCCAGGCAAGTATCAGTACATAGTACCAGCGTACCGAACGTATGTACGATCGATGAGAAGACGGGGATACCAACAGGTGGGCCATGAGCTCCTGGGCGTTGTAACGAATACGCCATGTGCACGTGACTACTATCGGAAACCCCGTGGGGGTGTCAAGGTAAACTCCGATCGCGTTCGTTGTGTTCACCTGAGCGATTGGCTATCATCGCACAAATGATGCTAGATCCACTGGCCGAGCGATATTTGAGTCATCTTCGGGTGGAGGGTGGTCTTTCCGCCAATACGGTCGAAGCTTACCGCCGCGACTTGAGTAAATTCCATTCCTACTTACATCGAACGGGTGTTGTACCGCTCGGGTCTCTTTCGTCGGATACGTTGACAGGATTTCTTCGTTCCTTGCACGAGGCACGGTTGTCTCGATCCTCTTCTGTACGCTGCCTCTCGGCTATTCGCGGATGGCTTCGGTTTCTGATGCGGGAACGGATGATTGAGGAGAGCCCTACCATTGGTTTGGCCACGATATCTCGAGGCGTTCGACTGCCCAAAACGCTGCCGCAACAAGACGTCATTGCATTATTGGAGCTTGAGGCAGTTCCGACTCATGAAGATCTGCGTGACCGTGCGATGGTAGAGTTGCTCTATGCAACGGGACTTCGCGTTTCAGAATTGGTGATGACCGAAGTGGCACAAGTCAATCTTGATGTCGGCTATCTCCGGGTTACGGGCAAGGGTGCGAAGCAGCGTCTTGTACCAATGGGCGAGGAGGCCCGACAGCTGCTGCAACAGTATATGGATGAGGCGCGGCCGCAGCTTCTCAAGAAACGGACTTCACGGTATGTGTTTGTGTCGAGGCGGGGACGACCATTGACGCGGCAAGGGTTTTGGAAGTTGCTACGATGCCGTGCGCGGCGAGCGGGAATTACACAGGTTATTTCGCCTCACATGCTCCGGCATTCGTTTGCAACGCATTTGCTCGAAGGCGGTGCGGATCTTCGGTCTGTTCAGGTGATGCTCGGCCATACGAATATCGCGACGACACAGATCTACACGCACATTGAACGGGGACATCTCAAGCGGGTGCATGACAAGTATTTTCCTCGGGTGGGCCGACGTCGAGAGAAAAAACCATAATGAAGCACACATGAATCATACGAGCCCGAGTGCGCAGCGGTGCATAATACTAGAACAGTGCGGGATTCGATTGACAAGGCCGAGTGGAGTTGGTAGCATCCCCGGACGTTGCTAAAGAAATCAGGCGGATAGCTCAATTGGGAGAGCGCTGCTTTTACAAGGCAGAGGTCACAGGTTCGATCCCTGTTCCGCCTACCAGCGCGAAAGCTGGGTACGGTGGGCAGGACATATCGTTGAACAGAATAATGAAACTTTAGACGGGACCAGCCACTAGATATAGTCTTGTCATCCACATCTTCCGCAATACGTAGAGTTTTGAGGGGCCGTCGTTCAGCTGGTTAGGACGCCAGATTGTCAATCTGGAGGTCGCGGGTTCAAATCCCGTCGGCCCCGCCATTTTCTTCTGTGTTTGCTAGACTCTGTAGGCAGAACTGTGAGCACTTCCTAGAGCCGGGAAAGGTCCTTTCCGTATGTTTCAGACAGGTTTCATAGGACTGGTGGGTTCGCTCGGTGCCGTGTCAAAACTCGTGCTCTTCGTCCTATTCGTCTTCTCGGTTATTTCATGGGCCATTATTTTCTTCAAATGGCGAGCGTTTCGAGTAGCGGACCGCGAAGACAAGCAGTTCCTGGCGCTCCTTGCCAAAACGCGAGATCTCGATCAGCTGTATCGGCAAGTTCGACGAATAGAAGGGAGTCCCAGCGCGGTCGTATTCGAAGGAATTATGGAGCGTGTGGGGTCTGGGCGACCTGAAGAGAGGGATGGTATCGGCCCGGGACCAGTTGATCGACATGTGATAGAACGGACGGCATCCCATCTCGGGCAACGCCAGCTCTCACGGCTTGAGTCCTATCTTCCGTTCCTAGCCACGACGGGAAACATTACTCCGTTTGTTGGATTGCTGGGGACTGTCATGGGGATCATCGATGCGTTTCGTGAGATCGGTACCCAAGGGACTGCCAGTATTTCTGCTGTCGCTCCCGGCGTTGCAGAGGCCTTGGTCGCGACGGCGGCTGGACTCTTCACTGCCATTCCCGCAGTGATTGCCTATAACTACTTCCTTACTCGGATCCGCAACACGGCATTCCGGTTGGATTCGGTCTCCATTGAGGTTGTGTCATCCCTCTCGACCGCTGCATCGAAGTCGAAACCAGTTCCGGTCGGAGTGCAAGGATGACCCTGGAGTCCCGTCACCGTCGGTTCCTTGCAGAGATCAACGTCATCCCCCTCGTCGATGTAGTCCTCGTCCTCTTGGTGATATTCATGGTCACTGCGCCGATGCTGTATCGAGGGATGGACATTAAGTTACCAACTTCTGCCACGAATACGATCAAACCGGAAATGCGCGCGGTGCTCACGATCGAAAAGGATCAACGACTGTATCTTGACAAGGATCCGGTTGGAGTCGCTCAGCTGGAACAAAAATTGAAGCTCTTAAAACGGGACCATCCCGATGTGTCACTATATCTCAGGGCAGATCGCGACGTGCCATACGGTGTCGTGGTGCAAGTTATGGATGGCGTGAAGAAAGCCGGGATCGAAAAGATCGGAATGGTGACGGATCCAGCCGGACCCGAGCATGTGGGATCGGCACAAATTCCGCGCCTCCCACCGAGAAAAAATTGACGCAACGCGTGTACGAGAGGGCTGGTTGTAATGACGTCTCAGGCGGCGGTCCAGTCAAGTCTGTGGTTCGAGCCCGATCAGTCCGGACTATCCTCTCGACTCAAGCGAACGCTGGTACTGTCGCTTGTTCTTCATGTGGTCATCTTGCTCGTGGCGGTGGGGCTTCGTCTTCCTCAACAGGGCGAACGCCCGTTGACGTCTGTGGAAGTGTCGTTGGTCAGCTTGCCGATCCCCGCGAAGCAAGCCGAGCCTGCGAAGCCGGTCGAATCGAAGAAAGTTTCAGATCCGAAGCCGGCACCGGCACCGACGCCGACACCAGTCCCGGCACCAGTGGTCAAATCGGTGGTCCCAAGCACGACCCCTTCTGTGGCGCCTCCAATAACCGAGAAAAGAAGAGACATGCTGCGGGATCTTCAGCTTCCGCCGGATGCCCCGAAGTTTGGAGACTTGAGCCCTGCCACAAAAACGGTGGCTCAACCTCAACAGGCGGCGAAGGCGCTCGATATCCCACGTGTCCCGGATCTCGCGCAAGACCCGGTCACGAAGATTCCGCAGCGGTCTACGGTCAGTGATGATCTGAATCGTGAGCTAGAAGAAGAGCTGAAAAAGATCAAGCAGTTTCAGCCTGCAGCCAAGCTTGACATCCCGAAAGAAGTAAAACCGAGTGAGGCATCGGTGAAGCCGATGCCCCAGCAAGAAGTAAAAGTTCCGGCGGTCAAGACCCCTGAGACGACGCTAAAGATTTCCGGTACGGCTGGGTCGAATCCATACTGGGCTCGCGTGCAGTCTATCATTAGTAGTCAGTGGGAGCCGCCTCCGATCGATATGGCGGGACAAACCTATTCGATGGTCGTCAAGTTTCGACTGCAACGGGATGGGACGATCAAAGATGTGATCGTGCAACAGTCGTCCGGGAATGCGTATTTCGATATGGCGGGGCAACGCGCTGTGCTGCGGCCGAGAAGCCTCCCCGTGTTTCCTGCTGAAATGACAGACAGCTACAAGGATGTAGAAATGGTATTTCGAGTTGGAGAGCCAGTCGGATGACACGAGTGAAATTGATCAGTGCCTGGTTCGGGGGCGCGCTACTGCTGGCAGGAATTGTCGGCATTCTTGACTCTGGGGCTGCGGATGTTTTTCTCGAAGCCACCCGTCCCGACTTCCAAAAGATTTCCCTGGGCATTGCGGGGATACAAAACGGGGGCGGCCCTGACTGGTTAGGGGGGCGAATCGAAGAGGTTCTTAAAAAGGATGTCAAGCGTTCCTTGGTCTTCGATCTGGTGGATTTGCCCAGCCTTGGGGTGAATGCACACGATATCGGCAATGGGACAGGGACTGGTTCCAAGGCTGTATTCAAACAGGCGGCTGAGAAGGGTGTCTCGGTCTTAGTCTGGGGAAAAGCAGCCATGAAAGAGGCGCAGAAAGACGCCGATGTGAACATGGAAGGCTTCGTCTATGACAGCGGCAGCGATGAAGTCGTGGGGGGGAAGCGTTACGTAGGGTTGCCATCGGTTGTGCGGCTGATGGCGCATCGCTTTGCCGATGAACTGGTTTTTCGTTATACAGGCGAGCCGGGCATCGCCCGGACGAAGATCGTGTATGTGGCTGAGCAGGGAACTGCCCGCGAGTTGTTCGTGATGGATTATGACGGCTACGATGCGCGTCAACTCACCAATGATGGATTCCTAAACCTCATGCCTCAATGGTCTCCGGATCGCCGGTTCATCGTCTTCACGGCCTATCGCAATCGCAATACGCAGGACATCGACATGATCGAGTTGGCGACGGGCAAGCGATGGACCCTGATTTCTCTGGGGGGCTTGAATATCACTCCGGCACTGTCCCCTGATGGAAACTTCTTGGCCTTTGCCTCCAGTCACGAAGGCAACTCCGAACTCTATCGGTTAGATACAAGAACGAAAGCTATCCAACGTCTGACGGTGAATCCGTCCGGCGATTTGTCTCCCTCATGGTCTCCGAACGGGAGAGAACTGGTATTTGTCTCAGATCGGGGTGGAGGACCGCAGCTGTTCCTGATGGGTTCAGACGGGTCGAACGTACGCCGGCTGACGTTTGAGGGCAATTACAATGCTGCGCCAGCGTGGTCGCCGCGCGGGAATTGGATCGCCTATGTGTGCCGGACGCAACAGGAGTACAAGCTCTGCGTCATTTCCCCGGACGGACAGAAACGCATGCAATTGACGACTGGACCGGGCGTCGATGATTCACCCTCCTGGTCGCCGGATGGCCGGCATTTGGTATTCAGTTCGACGGCCGATGGAAAGAGCCATATCTATATGATCGATGCCGATGGTAAGGACATAGAACGGCTC
>DATEPD010000300.1:0-8183 GCA_035273365.1 Nitrospiraceae bacterium
CACCATCATTGTATGGCGAACGTCAACGCTATCCGTTTGAAATCGTGAGCAAACGTCGCGCGAGTTTTGAACTGGACGTTGTCCACATGGCAAAACAGGCTGATGTCCCGTTGCTTGCCATCTGTGGAGGCATGCAGGCCATGAACGTCGCCTGCGGCGGCAGTCTGTTTCAGGATATCTCATCCCAAATTTCAAAGCCGCTCCAACACCGTCAACAGATTCCTGCAATACACCTCAGTCACACCGTCACCATCGCACCCGGCAGTCTCCTCCGTCGCATCGTGCGATCGGTATCGATGCGGGTAAATAGCTCGCACCATCAATCGGTCAACGCCGTCGCCCCGTCATTGATTGCCAGCGCCCTGGCCCCCGATGGTATCGTAGAGGCTATCGAATCTCCGACTAACCGCTTTTTTCTGGGCATCCAATGGCATCCGGAATTTCTCTTTGACCGACACCCCCTCCACCGGCGATTGTTCGAGGCATTTCTACGCGCCGCCCGTGCCATAAACCGCAATGCATGACGCGCAGGACCCGGTTCGTTTCTCTTGTTTACTTGGTGTGTTTGGATGAACGGCCTAACCAGATGAACGGAAGTAACAAGATGGACCAGATCAACCCTTCCCGCCAACCTCACTCGACGATGCTATGGAGGAGGCCTGCTATACTTGACCCCATATGGAACAAAAGTCCGTTAATCCTACAGCCCCGTTTACCATCCCCGCGGCCAGCGGAGGCACAGTGATCAGCCGGCTCTTCCGGACCAAGTCCATCGAGCAACTCCTCGCGGACGCAGATCATCCCGATCATCGGTTAAAAAAGACCCTCACGGCCTGGGATCTGACTGCACTCGGCATCGGCGCGATCATCGGCACCGGCATTTTCGTCCTGATCGGTACCGCCATCGTCGGCGATATCCACCGGCCAGGAGCCGGGCCTGGCATCATTCTGTCCTTTGTACTCTCCGGCATGACCTGCGCTCTTGCGGCACTCTGCTATGCAGAGTTTTCCACCATGATTCCCGTGGCTGGCTCTGCCTATACCTACTCGTATGCCACCTTAGGAGAATTCCTGGCCTGGATCACCGGTTGGAATTTGATTCTCGAATACGGTGTAGCCTGTGTCGCCGTCGCCATCGGGTGGTCTGGGTATTTTAATAATCTGCTCAGGTTGGCCGGGATTGAATTGCCGCACTGGGCCACGCATCCGCCCGGAGGACCCGACGGAGGCGTGGCAAACTTCCCTGCCGCCATTATTGTGTTACTTGTCACGATCATCCTCGTCATTGGGATCAAAGAAAGCGCTCGCGCAACCGGCATCATTGTATGCTTGAAGCTCGCGGTGATCCTCTTCTTCATTGCGGTAGGAACGCCGGCCGTGAATACCGATAACTGGACGCCATTTATGCCGCAGGGATTCGCCGGTGTCGGTGCCGCGGCGGCCATCGTGTTCTTCGCCTATATCGGATTCGATGCCATCTCGACGACCGCTGAAGAGGCCAAAAACCCTCAACGGGATCTGCCGATCGGAATTATTGCCTCACTCAGCATCTGCACCGTGCTCTACATCTCCGTGGCCGCTGTTCTGACCGGCTTGATCCCCGTTGCACAGATCGACATTCATGCCCCGGTAGCCGAAGCGCTGAGTATGGTGGGCTTCAAGTGGGGAGCAGCGATTGTGGCGATCGGAGCCGTGGCAGGAATTACCAGTGTTCTCGTCGTGATGATGCTGGGTCAGATCCGGGTATTCTTCGCCATGTCGCGCGACCATCTCTTGAGCCCTTGGCTGTCAACTGTCCATCCACGCTATGGCACGCCTCACCGCGCCACCATTCTCACCGGCATCGGCGTGGCCATACTCGCTGCCCTGATTCCCATCGGCGATGCGGCAGACATGACGAACATCGGCACTCTCTTTGCCTTTGTCCTGGTCTGTATCGGTGTCGTAGTCCTACGGTATACGAAACCAGACCAACTCCGCCCATTCCGTCTTCCGTTCATGCCGATCGTCCCCATTCTAGGCATGCTGGCCTGCCTTGGCCTCATGAGCTTTCTCCCATGGTTAACCTGGATTCGATTCGTCGTCTGGACTGCCATCGGCATTGTGGTCTACATGGGATATGGCCTAAGACACAGCAAACTTGCCGGCCTCTCTCCTGAAAGCCACCTTCCTAAACGCTCCCTCTAGCAGGGTACTCCTGTTATCTCAGACATCCAGACCAGGGAAATTCCGGTGTACCGACAGAACTTTTCCGCAGCCTGCTTATTTATGAGAAGTGGGTTAGCTCGATTTGTCTGCTGGCTCGGGCACCAATGTTGATGCAGGAGACGATGTGTTGTCGGCAGGAGCAGCCGGAGGGGCTGTAGGCGCGGCAGGTTGACCTGCTGGCGGCGATGCAGCAGCGGGCGCCGCTGGTTTGGGAGCTGCGGGCGGCTTGGGAGGAGCAGGTCTTTCCGGCTTGATACCTCCCTCCCACGAAGGACCGGAGTACATATCCGTCGAGAGACCGTTCGCTTTCCATTTCTCCTCGAAATCCGCGGCCGCCTTATTCGGCGTCTCACCATTTCCGACGACGCCATTCCACGGATAGACCTTCGGGCCAATCTGGCATCCGGTCTTCGTTCGCTTTAAATACAAGGCGATCGGATTCCCGCGGTACGGTCCAAGAAAGATATGCAGGGAACCGGCATACTCGAGCAAATGCTCCATCCTCGCCCTCCAAGAGGGGGGCATGATGCCATAAGAGGCGAGAGGAGGGCAAGGAGTCGCGCCTCTTGGCATGGCTCCGCTGATGTATGCACGAGACACATACGTGACGATCCAGAGCATAGAAGAGAACGGAATTCGTTTGGGTCAAATTTCACACTGACCCACGACCACAAGAGCCGGTTGATTGACAGGCTTTTCAGCCGTCCCGTAGACTGCCCCTATGGCTTCACGATTGATCACCCCGTCTCGCTCGGGTAGCAAGAAGACGACCATCGGTTTCGTCAATCTGGGTTGTTCAAAAAACCAGGTCGATTCCGAAATCATGCTGGGCACATTGGTCACGGATGGATTTGCCTTGACCGCCGATCCAAAGAAAGCCGAAGTGGTCATCATCAATACCTGTGGTTTCATCGAAGAGGCCAAGCAGGAGTCGATTGATACGATCATTGCACACGGCAAGCTGAAACAGTCAGGGTCATGCCGTGTATTGATTGCAGCCGGTTGTTTGGCACAACGATATCAAGGAGACCTGCTCAAGCAATTGCCGGAACTCGATGGTGTCGTCGGAACCGGTGAGTTCGGAAAGATTGCGGAGATTTGCCGGGATCTGTTGGTGCCAAAAAAACGGCAGCAACGGCTCTGGATCAGCGAGCCACCCTACCTGTATGACGCAGACGCACCGCGTTTCCGTCTCGGGAAAGCCCATAGTGCCTATGTGAAAATCGCCGAAGGCTGTAACCGCAATTGTGCCTTCTGCGCGATCCCTCTGATGCGGGGCAAGCAGCGAAGCCGCCCTGTGGACTCGATCGTGGCTGAAGTGACCCGACTCGCTGCTGAAGGTGTGAAAGAGGTCAACCTCATTTCCCAGGATACGGTGAATTATGGCGTCGATCTTGGTGTGCGCCACGGCCTCGTCACGCTGCTTCGCGAATTGGTGAAGGTGAAGGACTTGCGCTGGATCAGGCCGTTCTACCTCTACCCTCAACAGGTATCGGATGAGCTGTTAGATCTCTACGCAGGAGAAGAAAAGATTACCAAGTATATCGACATGCCGCTTCAACACATCAACGATCGGATGCTCAAGCGGATGCATCGGCTCGGTGATAAGGCCGCCATCACCTCCCTCGTCGATCGGATCCGGGCGCGCATTCCCGGCGTCACGTTTCGCACCGCTTTCATCGTGGGATTTCCGGGAGAGACGGAACAGGCGTTCGACGAATTGAGACGTTACGTGGAAGAGGCTGAGTTCGATCGGGTCGCGGTGTTCTTGTATTCGGACGAGGAAGACACGCCGGCCGTCGAGTTTGACGACAAGGTCGGGCGAGCGATCATGGACGAGCGACGGAATGAAATCCTCACTGTGCAGGATGAGATCGCGGCGGCACGAGGCCAGGCCCGTATCGGCTCCGTGATGGAGGTCTTGGTCGAAGGAGTCTCGGAAGAGACTGAGTTACTGCTCGAGGGGCGCCATGAAGGGCTGGCTCCGGAAATCGACGGCGTCGTATATATCAATGATGGATCAGCCACAGCAGGGGAACTCGTCAAGGTCGAGATCACGGATGCAGCCCTGTATGATCTCGTGGGCCACATCGTCACCTAGCAGGACGCAATGCCCACGATGGGGCAGCATCCAGCTACCCCATCGTATGATGGTGTTTGTCAGATTTTTGCGCTGAGGAACAACGCGTTGCCGCGCCGATCAATCAGGATCAAGACGTTTTCCCCCTTTTTCAGCCCAAACGACACCCTTTCAAAATCTTTCACCGACTTCACGGGTTGCCGGTTGATCTCCCGGATCACGTCACCCGGCATCACCCCGGCCTTCCCTGCGCCGCTGTCCGGTTCGACCGCAGTGACCACGACGCCCTGTGCCTTCCCCTTGACCCCGAGTTCCTTCGCTGTGTCCCGATCGAGGTCCTGGACAGCCACCCCGGCAAAGGCATAATCCGTCTCACTGGTCTCTGCCTTGGCAGTCTTTGTGCTGTCCGGTTGTTCGCCGATCATCACCGTGAGGTCTTTCTCATGGCCGTCACGGATCACCCGAACGGTCACTTTCGTGCCCACAGCCGTCTTCGTCACCTGCCGCTGGAGTGCCGCAGCGTCTTCGATGGGCGAACCTTGATACGTTCTGATGATATCCCCCTGCTTGAGGCCTCCCTGATCCGCAGGGCCTTCCTCCTTTACATCACTGATGAGTGCACCCTTCGCATCTTTCATGTCGAACGATGTGGCCAGATCCTGAGTCAGATCCTGAATCGAGACGCCGAGAAACCCACGCACGACCTTCCCATTCTTGACCAGGCTTTCATAAATCGGCTTGCTCATGCTCGTGGGGACCGCAAAGCCCACGCCCTGATAGCCGCCGGTTTGAGAGAAGATCGCCGTATTGATTCCCACTAGTTCGCCTCTCGTATTGACCAAGGCGCCACCAGAATTTCCCGGATTGATTGCCGCATCGGTTTGAATGAAGTCCTCATACTGGGTGATGCCCATATGGCCTCGCCCCAGTGCACTCACGATACCGAGGGTGACGGTGGAGTTCAATCCAAAGGGGTTTCCGACCGCCAGCACATATTCCCCGACTTGTAATTGTGTGGCATCACCCCAGGAGACCGTGGGAAGGTTCTGTCCATCAATCTTTACGACGGCAAGGTCCGTTTTCGGATCTGCCCCGACGATCTTGCCCCTGAATTCCCGCTTATCCGGCAGTGTGATAGTGACAGTCCTTGCTCCGTCAATCACGTGGTTGTTGGTCAGAATGTACCCGTCCGGTGATACGATAACGCCGGAGCCCTGCCCGCTGCTCCGATGTTCCCGGGGCTCACCAGGACCATGTCTTTGCGGTCCACGGAATCCGCGAGGCCCGAACGGTCCCCCCGGTCCTCCAAAGAACTCTTCCATCCGTTCACGCAGTTCATCGGGTACACCCCGGCTATCCGACACCTTCTCCACGGTCACGATGCTAATGTTAACCACAGCCGGTGTCACCGCTTTCGCCACTTCTGTAAATCCATTCGATGGCACAGCACTCATCGAGAGGGCAACCGGCGCCGCTATCGAAGCAGCCGGACTCGACGCATGGGAAGAGGATAACGATTGGCCACCCCAAATCAGCAGAGCACTCACCGCTGCCACTACGATCGCACTTCCAACAGTCCGACGAACGAGCTGTCTCATGATTCCCTCCTTGCGATTGATCACACGAGATCAGATGTGTTGACGACGTGCAATTTCATGAACACCGTAACAGCCGACAATGAGAAGAGTATTAGGAAGGAATTAGAAATCGTTAAGGCCGACTATTCATGAAGATTCGTTGCGGAAGGGTGCAGATCCTCAATCCTGGCGGGCCGAGACGCACCATGTCCCAAGTAACCTCGCAAGGGACATGCTCCTGTTGCAATATGTCAGGTTTTACGCCTCATGCCTCACACATCTGCAGTATGCGGCGAGCGGACTTGCTCAGCAGCCTGTAAAGCCGATGCGGGAGCCAGAGGCAGGACGACCGTGAAGATAGAACCTTCGCCAACCTTGCTCTGGACCTCGAGATGCCCGCGATGGGATTCGACAATCCAGGCGCAGATGGACAGTCCAAGGCCCGTACCCTTCTTGGTATGGGCCCGTGCGTCATCGGTGCGATAGAACCGGTCGAAGATCCGAGCTTGATCCTCTTTGGCGATCCCGATGCCGTGATCGGTCACAGTCACCCGTGCGTGAGTCTGTTCGATCGTCAGCGCGATGTCGACTGTGCCGCCGGGGCGAGAGTATTTGACTGCATTATCGAGAAGATTCAGGAACAGTTCGCGCAAGCGGAGTTCATCTCCCAAGACCACTGCTGGCGCGGTGGTTTGTAGTACGACCTCGATGTCCTGTTCCTGTCCCAACAGCGAGGCTTGCCGGTGCAGGTCCTCGAGAAGCATGTCCAGCGGGACCGGCAAGTGTTCCATCTTCACCTCGCCCATGTCGGCCCTGGAGAGAAAGAGCAACTCATCCACAATACGCGTCATCCGATCGATTTCCTCGAGATTGCTCTCCAGAACGACTTTGTAATCTTCGGTTTCGCGAGGACGCCGAAGTGCGAGCTCGGTCTCCCCCTTCATCACTGTCAGCGGCGTGCGAAGTTCGTGCGACGCATCACTACTGAACTGACGGATTTGCCGGAAGGAAGTTTCGAGCCGATCGATCATGTCATTAAACGTTTTGGTCAGACGGCCGATTTCGTCGGCCGCGGACGGGACAATCAGTCGTTGTGTGAGATCCCCTCCGGCAATGCGTTGGGCGGCCACCGTGATCGCATCGACCGGACGTAGGGCTCGACCGGCCATGAACCAACCGCCGGCAAGCGACACAACCAGTGCGATGGGCATACTGACGAGAAGCACCAACAGGAGACGGGTCAGTGTCTGTTCAACGGAGTCCATCGAAGTGCCGACCTGGATGATATAGAGCAGGTTGCCCCGATAGATGATGGGAACTGAGATGAGGCGTAACGGCGGTTCCTTGGGGTATTGTGCGGATTCGAAAAGCATGCGGCCTGAGATGGCCACGTCCAAGGCCTGGCGACTCAGCGGCATCTCATGTTGTTTGACGTTGGGCGAACGAATGGTAATGGTGCCGGAAGGGCTGAAGATCTGGAAAAACTTATCGATGCGCGCTAATTCGGGAAACTGCGACATGAGTTCGTCTTCGTCGATCAGCGGAAGGAATCCGCTCTCTTCAAGCGACCGAACGGCCGCCGCGGCAGTTTCTTCCAGTGATTGATCGACCGCATCACGGAGGCTTCGCGCGGTGATCACATACAGAATGGTTGAAAATATGATGAGAATGAGGGCGAGGGCTGTGCCGTACCAGAGCGTGAGCCGGACACGAAGCGGCATCAGTCAGCCTTCAGCATGTATCCGCTGCCGCGAATTGTGTGAATCAGCTTCTTTGAGCGTCCACGGTCGATCTTGTTGCGGAGATAATTCACGTAGACATCGATGACATTGGTGAACGTGTCGAAGTCCTGGTTCCACACATGCTCCGAAATCATCGGGCGAGTCAATACACGTCCCGTATGGCGCATCAAATATTCGAGCAGGGCATATTCCTTCAAGGTAAGCTCGATCCGCTGGCCGCCTCTGGTCACTTCACGCGTGGCCGGGTTCAAAGCCAGATCGTCGACCTGAAGTATGCCGGGACTCTCGGTGGAGCCGCGGCGAAGCAAGGCGCGAATTCGGGCGAGCAGTTCGTCGATAGCGAAGGGTTTGGTGAGGTAATCGTCCGCTCCTGCATCAAGGCCCTTGACGCGCTGGTCTACTTGAGACTGGGCGGTCAGAATCAGGATCGGGGTTTGAATCCGAGCCTGGCGGACACCCTTGAGAATGTCCAATCCGGACAATGATGGCAACATCAAGTCGACGATTAATAAATCGTAATTTGTGTCAAGAGCCATCTGAAGGCCCTTCGCACCATCTTCGCACAGGTCGACGGCG
>DATEPD010000301.1:0-2543 GCA_035273365.1 Nitrospiraceae bacterium
GCCAATGTCACAGGGCAGTCGAACAATGCAGTGAGATTGGCATCTGTGAGGACCGCGCTTTTCTCTCCGTCCTGAAGAATCTTTCCTTGCTTTAAAAGCACAACACGCTCAACCTCCGGCGGAATTTCGTGAATGTGGTGCGTGACCAGTAGCAGCGTTTTTCCTTTCCGCATATGGGCACGAACGAGATCCAGATAGTGAAACGTCGCGGTCAGATCGAGTCCGCTCGTCGGTTCGTCGAGCACGAGCGCCGTCGGATCATGTACTAACGCTCGACCAAGAAGGCAGCGCCGCTGCTCTCCCGTTGACATCTCCCCAAACCGTCTATCTTTCAACCAACCAACACCCATCTCCTCCAAGATCTCGTCTGCCCGAGCAATCTGCGCGTAGCTAAAGTCTTGATGACCATAGGTCCCGATGCTGGCATAGAACCCGGACAGAATCACTTTCAGCCCGGTCACCTGGTCCATATATTGATGTTGAAGATCATGGGACACCATGCCCAAACGCTTGCGAACGTCCCACACGTTCCACCTCTCTTCGCCGAACAGCCGAATGCTGGTCTGGTCCAATGGAAGTGGATGGACTTCGCCAGAGATGAGCTTGAGGAGGGTCGATTTTCCCGCCCCGTTGGGACCGATGATCGCGGCATGCTCTCCCTCGTGAAGGGTAAAGGAAAAGTCAGCGAAGACGCGAGTGTCTGCCCGATAGACAGTGGCATGCTGAATGTCGAGGATCGGATGCATGACGGGGCCTCGTCCAGTCCGAAACTACAGGCGCTGTAAAAACTTGGCAAAATTAGAGGGTGGGCGCGCAACCTGTCAAGAGACAGAAACAACCTAGCTGAGTGACTGCATGTTGGGTTGTGAGTGGTTGAAGGGATGCCGCTTGAACCAAAACTAGATTCGCTCGTATGCCTTTCGAACTGCCTCGGTTCCGTACAGGCGTTCAAGGCGTCGCACGGTGAAGTGGCCTCGGCTCATGTCTTGAAAGTGGTCGATGAATAACAGATTGATGACGGCACCGCCGGCGGCACCGATGATGGGGACCATCTGCGCTGCGGCCTTTTCAGAAACCTGTATCTGAAAGCGTGTGGCGATCAGCGCAATGAGGCGAACCAACGCCGGGGCGCTCTCCTCCGCGAATGCCTGCGAGGCAAGGTATTCCGCGGCTTCGGAGACAGCCCGAGCGAGCGACGAGCGGACTGCGAAGTAGCCGATCTCCGCGGCATCGTCCAGCCTCGATGATCCTCCGAGAGCAAAGACTTCAATGCAAGCCAAACGAGTGGATACGCTGTCAAGCGACTCGCCGTTCGCACGCGCGATGTCCGCAATAGAACGACACATGATGGTCGTGGACAGCAGGAGTTCGGCAACCAACGCAGGCAGACCGAATGCCCCTCCTGCTGCACCTGTGAGAGCCGCAGCAACTTTATGCCAGCGAGGATAGGCCTCACCGGATTGGCTATCCATGGTGAGCAGTGCGCCCTTCATAGCAAACATTAATGCGTCCTTGGTCGCCACACCGATGCGCTGGCTCCAATTGTTTGGAAGGAGTTCGAAGCCCTTCTCAATCGGCTTGCCTACGAGGTTGCTGATCTTCACGGCAAGGCCGGGATTCTCAAGGAGGCGTTTGACCTCAGAAAGTTCGGCAAGGTGTTCGTCGGAGAGCAGCATGGAGTTTCCCGTGGACCGAGGCTACGCTTCGGCAGGATCGGGATTGATCTTTGTGGAGGATTTCTTTTTTCCAGCAGAGCCCGGTCGTTTCACTGAACCGGCGATCTTCGGAGTTTTCGTCGTCACATCGGCATTCTGCGCGCGGTGGAGCAGTGCATGATCCATCAGTACGAGTGCCATCATAGCTTCGGTAATCGGCGTGGCTCTGATACCGACGCAGGGATCGTGCCGGCCATTCGTCTCAACAGAGACAGGATTACCTTGCTTGTCGATCGATCGGCGGGCCACGCGGATACTTGAGGTGGGCTTAATACCAATGGTAACGATAATATCCTGCCCAGTCGAAATACCACCAAGAATTCCGCCGGCATGATTGGTCACAAAACCATCCGGGGTCAGTTCGTCTCCGTGCTCTGACCCACGCTGTGTCACAGAACTGAAACCCGATCCAATCTCGACTGCCTTCACAGCATTGATGCTCATCATGGCTCCGGCCAAATCGGCATCGAGCTTCGCATAGACCGGCGCACCCCACCCGACCGGCACATGCTCGGCCACCGTGGTAATCCTTGCGCCGACTGAATCACCGGACTTGCGTAACTCATCCATGAACGATTCGAGCTTCGGCACAACCTCGGAGTTTGCGGAGAAGAATGGATTCTTGCTGACTTCATCCCAACTCCTAAACGGCGATTCAAGAGGGCCGAGCTGACTCAGGTAGCCACGAATCACGACACCGTACTTCTCTCTGAGCCATTTCCTCGCAATCGCCGCTGCCGCCACTCGGACGGCTGTTTCACGCGCAGACGCACGCCCGCCGCCACGATGATCGCGTATCCCATACTTCTGCCAATAGGTGTAGTCCGC
>DATEPD010000302.1:0-2035 GCA_035273365.1 Nitrospiraceae bacterium
AGCCACACGAGAGCCATTTGAGAGCAGCCAGGAAATATCAAGCGTTTTGCCACATAGCGGGACAAATATCCGACTGCTCTTCGCTAACGACAGCTCGTTGAAATGTTTGACCAGTACTGGGTTTGCCTTGCTTTCGTGGAAAGCAATTTCATTTTTCTCCCACCTCTGGTGCCAAAAGCTTGGGTCCATTACCGTCCCTATCTCTCCCTTCCCGACCCGGTGAAGGTCTCCGCATTTCTCCGAACAAACTCCTGCATGCTCAGAGGTGTCTGGCCCGATAACATGCGCACATCGTCCGTCATCCGGTCGTAGCGTCCCGCGCGATGCAGATCGGCCATCGTGGCAAGGTGGTTCACCAGGTGAACCGGCAAGCCGCGCTTGAGCAGTCCGTCACTCCACACCTCGACCGGAATGTCCGCGAAGGTGATCGTGCGGCCGAGTGCCTTCGAATACTCCTGTGCAAAGAACTGCATGTTCTCGGACTGTGGACCGGTCAGGTGATAGGTCTTTCCGATGTGCGGCCGCGGATCGGCGAGCAGTCCGGCGACCACACGGGCGACGTCTTCCACTGCGACCGGCGAAGTCTTGCCCTCGCCGAACGGTAGCCGGATCTGATTCGAATCTCTGACCGAATCGGAAGTGACGATCAGGAAGAAGCCTTCGAGAAGCACGGTTGGACGCACGTGGACGACCGGCAAACCGGACCAGTTCAGCGCCTGCTCGGCGAGCCAGTGCAGCTTGTGCTGCGGGCTCGGGGTTGTTTCGGTAATACTCATCTGCGCGAGCGTCATCTGCGACATGTTGATCAATGCCTTCACGCCATGATGCTTCGCCACCGCCGCCGCATTGACCGTCGCGGTCAGGTAGGTGTCCGAAACAGACATGCCGAGGTACATCGTCTCGCAACCGGCGATCGCCCTATGCATCGAATCGAGGTCGAGCAGATCGCCGACTACGACCTCCGCACCCATGTCGCGCAACGCTCGCGCTCGTTCGTCTTCATGTCGCACCATCGCACGCACCGCCTTGCCTTGCTTCAACAGCAACCCGGTGACCGTGCGCCCGATTCCACCAACGCGGCCTGCGGCGCCAGTGACCAGAATGGGATTTGCCATATTCGTTCCTTCGATGCGTGGGAGGCATTCTGAATTTCCCGGCGCGTGGCCGGACGGCGCTTTCCGCGGAGTGTAACCATCATATGGAGCGACTGATGTTCTGAATTCTCCCTTGAGGAGAGCCGACGTGTCAATCGACGAAACCTGAAAACCTCATATCGTTTTTAGTGCAGAAACAATCCGGTAACGCGATCTCGCTCACATCCTAAAAAACCCAAAGCAGAAAGAAAGTCCAGAAAGACCTGATGGGCAGACCCCCACCACGCGCGGGGACATAATCGGTTGCAAGACCCAATATGTACTGTAGGTAATAACCTCTCAACTTGTACGGCCAACCAGCTAGTAGATTCCCTAGTCCGGCCAAATTAAAATCTCGATGCCGATCCCCTGCAAAACTGCAACCATTTGGAACATATAGGAGATCTAACACTCTGTCGGAGTACAAGCAGAGAGGCGGGATTCTCAACTCTCTGGTATCCATCTTGCGCCTCATACAGGTGAACCGGGCAGCAGGCCGGCAATACAGTTCACACTTGTACAATCCAGCAATGGAGGAGAGCAATGGCTAATACAAGTGAATTCATCGCATCCCGCATTGCATGGTGCCAACGGCAGAAAACTCAGTCGAGTGCGGAGCTTGACCTTGAAGGTTGGCACGCCGAAGAGGAGGGTCTCAGGGACGCTCTCTTCAATAGAGATCACACGAACCAGTATCGGGGTTATCCGAGAGGTGTGTTCGAGAGATATCTGATGGGTCTCCAAGACGGCCGAGCAATGATTCGGATAGCAGGGCTGTGCCCGCATCGCTCAACCCCCCGCCTTTAGAGGCCGGGTTTGGTTTACAGGCGAGGAAGGAGTGGCCATGAAAAGGATTATGGTCCCGCTGCTTTTATCGCTGGCAATTGTTGGTTTTTTCTTTT
>DATEPD010000303.1:0-7084 GCA_035273365.1 Nitrospiraceae bacterium
CCATTCCTGAACTTTCTGTCAGGATTGGCGCTAACGCATGCTTCATGAACTGGCCGAAGCCTTCAACGGCATAGGCTGTTGATGGCGATGTATCAAGATTTCTCGAGCGAAGAAATATTTCTGAGAGTAGATGTATGAGCGGTCTTAACATCAATGACATTATCAGTAACATAGAAACGCGGATCAATGATCACATGTTCGTGAGTGAAAGAATCACAAGCGAAATCAATATTCTTGCGCTGAACGCCACCATAGAAGCGGCGAGAGCCGGTGATGCCGGCCGGGGATTTGCTGTGGTGGCTTCCGAAGTAAAAAACTTAGCCGCGCAAGCCGCCAATGCCTCTAAAGAGCTGGGTGCGATACGGTCGAGTACTAGTGAATTGCACCGACAGTTCGCGGAAAAAGAGAGTGACCGTCTCTCGGAAATGTCGCAGACTCTGGTACAGCTCATCGTTCGCAATTTGTATGAACGCACTGCCGATGTTCGTTGGTGGGCGACGGATGATGCGTTATTCCGCTGTGTGGAGTCGCCCGATCGAACTTCCATTGATCATGCGGTAGAACGTCTGGGGCTGATCAATCGTTTTTATTCTGTGTATCTGAACCTTGTATTGGTTGGGGTTGATGGGAAAGTCAAGGCCTGCTCACAGCCAGAGAAATTCCCTAGAGTCAGCGGTGCTGATCTGTCCACAATACCGTGGTTTCAGAAGGCCATGGCGACAACCAGTGGTGATCAGTATGTGGTTGGGGATATCGACCACGATCCACTCCATGATGAGAAATTGACGGCGGTGTATGCCGCCTCCGTTCGTAAGGAGGGGAACATCAATGGAAAGATCCTCGGTGTTCTGGGCGTAATTTTTGATTGGGAGGTTCAAGCGACAACGATTGTTCGGACAGAGCCTTCATTATCCGAAGATGAATGGAAACGCAGCCGCGTCTTATTACTGGACAGCCGCATGCGCATTATTGCCGCATCTGACAACAATGGAATCCTCTCGCCGTTTCTGCTTGACCATCATGGGCAACAAAAGGGCCATTATTTCAATGCCGGTCATGAGTTGATTGCGTTTGCAAAGACGCTTGGCTACCAGGAGTATGATGGCCTCGGATGGTATGCGGTTATCGTGCAGAAGCCTAAGTAATTAGGAGGTGTACACACTATTTGCTGGTTGAATAGGAAATTGGAACTAGCAAGCGTATCACGACAACTGCGTCAAAACTGCCCGTATTAATGACCCATGCCTGGGGTGAATCAGGATAGATTGCGGACAAATTTATAAAAGTTCACTGAAAAGTTGTTTCTTGATTCGAGTACATTGCCGCAGTATCGTTTATTTCATACCCGCTTTGGTCACTTAGGATTGAGGTGCATTGTTTAGCGGATTTTCCGTCCCCGCGTTGACCCGCGCTCCCTACCTTTCTGTATTGTGAGGGTCCTCCCAGGCAGGAAGTAAACGTTCAGCGGATCCTGCTGCACAAACCCCTTGACACTAGATAATTCGTATGTGTATATGGCCCCCACGGATTGAGAGATGGGCTGTCATGGGTGACAGCTTTTCTGGCGATAGGTCGTGTCCAACGATCTTTGCCGCTACCACTGTGGAATGACTTGTGTGTCTTGGATACGATGGTTCTAAGAGAATCAAAACAAATGAATTCTGCTGCCCAAGGGGTTCGACCAGAGATTTAAGCAACAGATTCAAAAGTTGATCTAGGACAAGGCTTGCTCCTCACCTGAGTTTTATATCCACCTAACATACATGGACTATCACGCAAGCGAATGCAGAAGTCATCGATTAAGGAATGTAGGTATGCGCTCCAGACATCGATCTTTTCATTGGCCGGTTATGTCTGGTATCATGTCACCGATGGTCGCGTCAGCCGGATCACACTTAACTTCCCCGATACCATCGACCTCAATTTATCAGCCAATTGGCGACAAACAGGCAATCCAGCTATGGTGGATGATTTCGTGCGGCTGGCCATGGCTAGTCACCGTTTCAAGCAGGGGAGGGCCTAGCATCTAGACCGGTTTGTTCGAGGTTGATCAGTGTGAGCAATCCGAGTAGTTGTCTGCGTTGAGCCCCATGAGGCAAGACATCGCCGAGAGGCGAGACTCACCATCTAGGAAAAGGAGGCGTGAATGTCGAGAAGGAAGGTTGGGATTTCAGTCATGGTGATGGGGTGCATTCTGATTCTATCTGGAGGTATCGCCTATTCTGGAGATGAGCCCCCATTGCCCCCGGTTCCAGCTGACTATGCCGATAAACATATGCCGGCTGGCTGGTGGACGGATCCTAAGGTTATCGCAGAGGGAGCAAAAATATATAGCGGAGAGGTCAATCCCCTCGTCAACTGTGGCAGTTGTCACGGCAAGGATGGTCAACCAGTGAAGAAAGGGGCACGGGATCTTCGTGACCCGAAAAACGTCGGCCGTTTCTCAGACAGCTTCTGGTTTTGGCGAGTGGCGGAAGGTGTCCCAAAGACAAAGATGAAGCCCTGGAAGAGCCTACTGTCGGAGGAGCAGATGTGGCAAGTGATGGCATTTGAGCATCAGTTTTCGCACGGGGGCAAACCAGCAGAACACACGGATTACAAACCTTAAGCAGGAGGAAAATCCATATGCCCTGAATTGGGGCTGAGAGTATTCGGTAGGTATCATGTCAATGCTAGAAGGAACCATCAGCGTAATCAGAGTGGTCAAAAATCAAAGGAGGCCCCATGTCTATTCGCTTTTTGCGTAGCGTGCGCAATGTCGGATTGTTCAGTGCATCTGTCATAGCTTTGTGTCTTCTCGCCAATACAGGATTTGCGGCGGAGACCATCAAGGCTCAAGTCACGACTGCACCAAATGTTCCTCCCCCGATCACACGAACCACGCCCGCTCACGTCATCGTGGAACTGGAAGCCACCGAGTTCGTCGGTAGGCTTAGCGACGATAACAATTATAAGTTCTGGGGTTTTAATGGCACCGTTCCGGGGCCAATGATCCGGGTGATGGTGGGCGATACGGTTGAGATTCATTTAAAGAACAGGAAGGACAGCGCGGAAAGTCACAATATTGACTTTCATGCGGTCACGGGACCAGGTGGTGGAGCCGCCATGCTCAATACCGAGCCAGGAGAGGAAAGCAAGCTGAAGTTTAAGGCCCTCAATGCTGGCCTCTATTTCTACCACTGTGCCACTGCATCTCCATCCATCCCAGAACACATCGCGAATGGAATGTATGGTGGGATCTTAGTTGAGCCGGTGGGTGGGCTTAAGAAAGTTGAGAAAGAATATTATGTCGTGCAGAGCGAGTTTTACACCAAGCCTGGCAAGAAGGGCGACACCCTCGAGTTCTCGTTCGAGAATGGGTTAGCAGAGCATCCTTCACATGTGGTGTTTAACGGCAGCGCCGGATCGCTTGTCAAGAATCCTCTGACGGCAAAGGTGGGCGATACCGTTCGAATGTTCTATATCAACGCAGGACCCAACCTGGTTGCCTCGTGGCATGTCATCGGCGAGATATTTGACCGGGTGTACCCTGAGGGTTCTATCGTTACGCCTCCATTGCAGAACCTTCAAACCACCGTGGTACCTGCTGGTGGCTCCTCCATGGCAGAGTTTAAAGTTGAATATCCAGGAACCTTTATCAACGTTGACCACTCAATCTTCCGCATCGCCAAGGGTGCTGTTGGCTTGCTAAAGGTAGAGGGTACTGCGAATCCTGAGATCTACCAAGGCCTGAATGAGAAGAAGTAGTCAGCAGGCAGGTTATTAAGGATTTCTAGACACAACGACCTTGGTAGCTGTTTCGTTTGGGATTGAACAGGCAGGGTCGCGCAGAAATAGCGAAACAATCTGCAGGAGGGAGAGGTTTAGCCTCTCCCTCCTTTGTTTTAGGGCAAGTAGAAGAATCCTACATGAGCCGTAGACCGACTGTACCGTTTTAATAAGGGCGGACGTGGGAGCGATCTTCTGCGGAAGGCGACGCAGCTTATTGAGAAATGGGTGCTAGCATTACACCTTGATACGTAAAGAAGTAACTGCGGTGACGTACCTCAGGGGTAGACCTCCCATGTGTAAGCCACAGATTGCAGGTTGGTCCTCGTAGCTGCACAGAAGAACCCGTTCTATCAGTTCCTCTGTCAGGCCGAGAATGTGATATTGACGGCCTACAAGTGCACAGTACTTATAGTCTGCACGGCTGATGCTGGGAATTAGGATGCTGTGGCGGCTTGCTGTCAGTCAGCCGGTTTGATTTCCAAGACAACCGCTAACCCTAGATTTCCGCTCTTCCCACCATTTTGAGGTGGGAAGACCACGGCCACCAGCAATCCCAACAACATTCAACCCCACTATATTATCGGTACCGTAATAGAACGGCGCGACTCACTCAATCGTAAGAACTGGGAGGCGCACATTCTCGCGTGCCATCATTTGTCATAAGGTGTAAACAATATCAGAGCTCCCAGCCCCGCGAACGCTGCGACTAAACCGCCCATGGCAATGGCAATTTCCATAATAACCTCCTGGGTTGATGGTGGAATCGAGTCGCTGTAATACCACAAGCGCCTGTTTAGAGCAACTGGGAGAAACCCCTAATTCTGGAGAGAGACATTACAAGCAGGCTATTGAAGGAAGTACTTTTTGTAGACGAGACTTGTCACGATCAGCAACTATCTTGAAAATCAAGTCGACAGAATCGCTGCGACCCGCACGATATCCCACTCTTCAGCATGGGTGATGTTCGAACAAGGTGGCACCGTCGAATTCCTTCTTCGGTAACTGGTCGTATGGGCAGATTTTAGGCGAGCTCAGACGCATCTTTACGAGATCTTGCTCCCGAGGATTACAATTGTAACCAGTGGTGGCCGAGTGATTACCAGCTTTGGCCTGAGCCGCAGAGAATGAAGCGACATCACGGGAGCAACGTGACCGGCTCCGTGCCTAGACGTGTCATGCTGCGAAGAAGAATCGCGGTACTGAGAGTAGCTGTTCACGTGTTTGTACCGATCTCAGATAGTACATCGTGCCAACCCGGTAGTCTGCATGGTGAGTGCGCTCCACGCAGGGGGACCGGCTCTTGTGCGAGACCCGATCATTTTCATTCAGGTAAATATCTCTTTGATCTTTTTGCGCAACCATTGGCTCACGCGATGACTCGCGGGCGGCCTGATCAGGCAGTCTAATCCGGCGGTACGCTGGCTGCCAACTCAGACGATGTGAGGACAAATTCCTTGCTGACGCAGATGCCAGAAGAAGTTCCGGTTTTGTAGCTCTTATTGGCGCCCCCCCCCGGAGGGCGAGTCCCCATCGGGTCTGGTAGCCTCGCATGGCCCGCTCGGTGTCCCATTCCGCCGTGCTGCTGGCTGGTGCACATGCCGATTCTCCATCAGCACTTGGCCCAGAGCGGTCGACTCTTTGCCTGCATTCTTCTAAGTGTCATGATTTGAAGGGGGCCCGCCGTAATACCCCGCCATTTTGTGCAACGGAAGGCCGTGGAACCATCACAGACGCATGTTCTTAGGTTCATCGACACTCAGGGTGCCTAGAGTTGTTCATTTGCATAAAACACCGTAGCCGAACCGGATCTGTCGAGTTGCATTTGAAGATTGAACTCAAGCATCAAATACCTGAGAGGGAAAGATTCAGATGATCGCTGATACCTGCAGACAACGAGAGGGTAGTCCATTGTGGATGCCTGGATCAGCTCGAGACCAATATCATCATCATCGGGACACAGCATGCATGGTGATGAGTGGCAGTACGGCTGGACTGCATGATGTAGAGTGCCTATCACGATCGGCCGTCTTTTGATCGCGGCATCATCATAACGCGATATGGTCATTGCAAGGCAGTGAAGCCCGATTGTAACCAGGACGTATTCTTTTGAAAATTGACATGTTTAAGGCCAGGTAGACAAGATGCCTCCTGCGCACTTGACATTTAACACCATCCTGTATTATTTTCCTCGCAAAAAACTATGCACTTTGCTCCAGTGCGTCCCAGGAACATGTGGAGTTACATTTGGGAGGACTATACATGCGGACCCTCGCCGAATTCGAGCAACGCTTCGCAACAGAAGGTGCATGTCGTGCCTACCTAGCTCGCTTGCGATGGCCGACTGGATTCCGTTGCCCTCAGTGTGCAACCAGCGGTAGTTGGACCACCACACGATGTCTCTTGATGTGCCGTCAGTGTGGATACCAGGCCTCGGTGACGGCGGGGACGATCTTCCATCGAACCCGAATTCCTCTGCAGGACTGGTTCCGAGCTATGTGGTGGATGACCGATCAGAAGCATAGGCTCAGCGCCTCGGGGCTACAGCGCTTGTTGGGCCTTGGTAGTTATAGAACGGCATGGTTGTGGCTGCAGAAGCTGCAACGCGCGATGGTGGGGTCTGGTCTGGACCGGCTGGAGGGTCAGGTTGAAGTGGATGAAACATATGTGGAGGGCGTCGGGGCGAGAGGAGAAGGCAGGCACCTGGGAAACAAGGCCCTGGTGGCTATCGCCGCACAGATCGACCGAAAGGGGATTGGACTCATCCGTCTGCGTAGGATTTCGGCCGCTTCCGCGACCCCGCTCATCGCTTTCGTGAAGCATGCCATTGAGCCAGGCTCCGTGGTTATCACGGATGGATGGGAAGCCTATGCAGGGTTAAAACAGGAGGGCTTCAAGCATCGACCACGCGTGATCACCACCAATAGTAAGACGGAGCCAGTCTTGCTGCCCCGCGTGCATCGGGTGGCCTCTTTGCTGAAACGCTGGCTGGTGGGTATTCATCAAGGTGCGCTATCCGGTGAGCAATTGGATTCCTATCTCGAAAAATTCACCTTTATGTTCAACCGTCGAACATCGAAATACCGCGGGAAGCTGTTCTACAGACTTGTCGCACAGGCTGTTGCGGGTGAATCTTCTCCCTCCTGCTCCAGGCTGGTCACAGATACCAATTAAGAGTGGGGAAAACTGGAGTTAAGTGCATAGCCCTTTGCACGCCTTTTGCAGGAGCAAGATTAGGTTTACACCTTGGACATTCTACTTGACATCGAGAAACTGTATCCGCTAATCTCCCGCCCGCAGGCAGAGGGTGGCAATG
>DATEPD010000304.1:0-2879 GCA_035273365.1 Nitrospiraceae bacterium
GAGGCAGCCCGTGAAGGAAATAAAAAATGGATGCGAAGTAGCCCAGGCGTTGCGCGAGGGTGAGGCCACGCATCGTGAACGGATTTGTCTGAAAGAAAATTTGTACGTGGCCCATTGCCCACCGGATTCGCTGTTTCATAGAACTTTCGAACGTTTCAGGCATGAGTCCTACTGCCAGCACTTTGTTGAGATAGCATGACCGATAGCCTCTCGCATGGATGACCATGCTCGTGTGAATATCTTCGGTCACGGTTTCGGTGCGGAACCCGCCGATTTCGACCAACACACGACGACGAAACAAGCCGCAGCTTCCCGCAAAGAACGCGCTATTATGCCGATCGCGACCTCCTTGGAGGACACGATAGAACAGCGATTGTTCATTCTTGAGCACTCCATCGAGTTGAAGATTTTTCTGAAACACGTCTGGGTTATAAAAATGATGCGGCGTTTGAACAAACGCTACTTCCTCATCCTGGAAAAATCCCACCGTGTCCTTCAAGAAACTACTGGTCGGGACGTGATCGACGTCAAAAATCGCAATGATCTCTCCCGACGTTTCTTGTATGGCATGATTCAGATTTCCGGCTTTGGCATGTTGCCGGTCCGGCCGGCGGATGTATCCACAATTCAATGACGTGGCCAATGCTTGAATCTCATCGCGCTGGCCATCGTCCAGCACATGTACCCGGTAGCAGTCTTTGGGATAGTCCTGATGGAGGCAGCCGATCAGTGTGCGGCGAAGAATAGCCAGGGGTTCATCCACGACCGTGACAAAAATATCGATGTTCGGATGGCGAGACAGCGGAATCGGCTGGCGTTCGAGCGGCGACCACGCATGATAGGCGAACAGCAGGATCTGAACAAAGGCGTAAGCCTCTGCCGTATACACTGTCCAACTCATCAAGAGGCTCGCCCAGTCGCTAGTGTTTAGCGTATAGAGCCCCCTCCACAACAGGTACCGTGCAAACAAGAACACGGTCAGTGCCAAGATGACCTGACGTCCTCTTTCCCTCCAACTGAGCAAACCGATGACCGCCAGAATAGAGAGCGACAGTGGTATGGCCACCGAGGAGCTATAAAAATGATCGAGCCATGTCATGGGAGTCTCCGTTGTTCGCCTTCCTCTGAATGGTATTGATTATTTACCGACTTCGTTCCGGAACATTCCATGCCGCAACAATCAACATCACGGGTGCTGTCTTTGACTGGAGTTTGTGCCATGAATCGGATTTCTCAAAGGTGCGTAGTCCTGACTTTATGCGAGTGGTTTCTCTCGGCGCATGCATGATCGAGCATAGAATTGAACGCCTCTATTGCCTATACCGATGTGGAGGGGGACATGATCTACAGAGGGGGTACTTCTTTTGGAGGGCAAGAATGCCATACGCGGTTCTGCGGTTCTGAGGAGTACTCGTGGGTGTCGCTAGACCTGGAACTGAAGGCGAGACGTGGATTATCAACAAATCATGGATTTCCGAGGGTCTCCTGGCTATGGTTTATCAAGAATGTCCGAGGTGGATGTTTTTGGTGGGGTCTTCCATCCGATGAGAACTTTCCCAACATCCCGAGTCGTGATAGCCCTCGCCTTCCTCTTCCTATTCCTATTCGCAGTCTTCTTGGGAACCCGCTGGCAATTCCCACAGCATGAGCAGTATCCGAACGAACCCGGGAGTAGGGTGGTGGCGAGCATAGGAACGCGCTCAATTACCTTGCATGAGATCGAGCAGACTGTGGCCCTTCCCCTCTACCAGGCCGACCAACAGCGCAGCCAACTGCTGCACCAAGCACTTCAGAATCTGATCGATGAAGAACTTCTCAACACCGAAGCTTCCAGAAAAGGCGTCACCGTCTCGCAATTGGTGGCAGATGCATCTCAATCGGAGTCCATTGCCAGGCTCGCGGACCTTCCCGGACCCGTTACGCAATTGAGCCCAGGTAAGGCGCGGGGCAGCGTAAACCCTGAAGCGCTCCGGGATCCTCAGGAACAGGCGAGGCTTCGCCAGGCGCTGCTAGTGTCCCTTCGTCGCCAAGCGAACATCCACATCAACTTTCCCGCGCCAGAACCCCCCATTCTCCCGGTCAATGCCGATGACGATCCATCGGTGGGATCGGCCAACGCGCCTGTAACTATCGTGGAGTTTTCAGATTTCCAATGCCCGTACTGCAAGCTCAGCGTGCCGCTGATCAAGGAAATTCTTACGAAGTACCCAGGCAAGGTCAAGGTAGTGTATCGAGATTATCCCGGTCCCAACCATCCACATGCGACACAAGCTGCCGAGGCTGCCCAGTGCGCAGGGGAACAAGGAAAGTTTTGGGAATACCATGACAGCTTGTTTGATCATCAAGCACCGGGGATAGGATGGAACTTCAGTGAGCTTGCAAAAAACATTGGGCTTAACCATGACGTCTTTGCCACATGCCTGAACAGCGGACGCTATCGGGAGGAAGTGGCCAAAGATCTGCACGATGGTTTCAAACTCGGCGTTACCAGCACTCCAACGTTTTTCATCAATGGCCGCCCTTTGGTGGGCGCTAAATCGTTTGCTGAGTTTCAAGCTGTGATCGAGAGGCTTCTCAAGCAACAACCCCTTTCATAGTTTTGCTACCTGACGACCGACGACTATGCAGCCGTCCAGAATGCGCGTAGCCTGGATATGCGAAATCGCTCACGGTATTTCTGGCGCGAAATTTCGATACTAGCAGCATATAATTGTGGTGGCTGGCTTCTAGTGCAGTCAATCCGCATTGCGAATGCTCTGAAGCAGCGATTCGATCTTTCCGTTGCTCAAGGTCGGCCAGATGGGAATATCAACGCTCAACACCAGGTGATTGCCTACTTCCATAAGCGCTTTGAGGGGCATATAGTTATTCGTAATTTG
>DATEPD010000305.1:0-8737 GCA_035273365.1 Nitrospiraceae bacterium
CCATCTTCCCTCCCGAAAGGGGTTTACAATCCGAAGACCTTCATCCCCCACGCGGCGTCGCTGCGTCAGGCTTTCGCCCATTGCGCAATATTCCTTACTGCTGCCTCCCGTAGGAGTCTGGCCCGTGTCGCAGTGCCAGTGTGGCTGATCGTCCTCTCAGACCAGCTACCCGTCGTAGCCTTGGTGAGCCGTTACCTCACCAACAAGCTGATAGGACATGAGCCCATCCAAGAGCGCGATACCCACGGTATCGCTTTCCTCCCTGAACCGAAGTCCAAGAAGCGTACGCGGTATTAGCTAACCTTTCGGCTAGTTATTCCCCACTCGAGGGTAGGTTACCCATGTATTCCTCACCCGTTCGCCGCTTTACAAACGTATTGCTACGTCTTCTCGCTCGACTTGCATGTATTAGGCGCGCCGCCAGCGTTCGTTCTGAGCCAGGATCAAACTCTCATAAAGGTGTTCTTAGAATTTGGACCAAGGGCCACCACTTCAATACACTTACACCATTGCTCAACATTCTCTATTCAGTTGTCAAAGAACGAAAAAACTCGTCACGCGAGCCGCGCAATATAACAACGCGCGCAACACGTGTCAAGGGACCCGCTCGAGGCACACAGCTTCGGGTAGTTTCCCTTTGATACCGCACCGTGACTCGTCGTCAGGCGCAGTCAACAGGTAGGAACACAACAACCCACTAACGTGCGGTAAGATAACAAGACATTTCACAGGAGTCAAGCAGCATATCGGTGTATAATTTATCGTCATGTCACTCAAAAGAATTTTGGCACTGCAGCGTCGGACAATTCTGAAGGCTCTTGGCCTCGGCGCAATGGCCAGCATGACCGGAGGGTGTGATGCTGTCGGCGGGGTGTTTGGACGCATGTTCGCCGTTCCTCCCCGCGAAACCACCTACTTCACACCGACGTCAAAATTTTACATCGTGAATTATGCCGATGGCGCCGTCTCGATGACGCGCGACGTCAACATCGAACAATGGAAACTGCATATCACGGGTTCCGTGAGCACTCCCATGTCACTCGGCTGGCGAGATATTCTGAATCGCGATTCCTACGATCAAGTCTCGACACTGATGTGCATCGACACGTTGCCAGGGGGGGACAGCATGGGCAACGCGACGTGGCGCGGCATTTCACTCAAGAAGCTGCTCAAAGATGCCGGCGCCGATGAAGAGACCGCTCGCGATGTGGTATTCCGCGGCATGGATGGCTACGACGACAGCATTCCGTTCACGCGGGCGATGCAAGACGATGTGATGCTCGCCTTCCTGATGAACGGGGAAAAGCTGCCCAAGGAACACGGCTTCCCAATTCGCCTCCTCGTCCCGGGCCTTTATGGCATTAAAAATGTCAAATGGATCGCCGAGATCGAAGTCTATCCTGGTGACTATAAAGGGTACTGGCAGCGCAAAGGCTGGACTGACGACGGCACGATCAAAATCTTTTCACGCATCGACAGCCCCGGCCATTACCAAACGCTTCGAGGGCAAGAACGACTCTTCCGTGGCATCGCCTTCGGCGGGCCCAACAGCATCAGCAAAGTTGAATTGAGTTTCGACGCCGGTCGGACATGGAACGAATGCCAGATCGAACCGCCCATGTCGCCCTACTCGTGGGTTATCTGGAACTACACATGGAAACCTCCTCATCTCGGTAAATTCCAAACCGTCGTGCGTGCAACAGATACGAAGGGGCAACTGCAGATCGCGGAGATTGTGAGACCACAACCGGCTGGAGCATCGGGCCTTCATACAATTATCGCCGATGTCGAGTCAGTCGCCTGAAAAAGACACCTACCTTCGTTTTCAGTCGTTCGAACACCTCAACATAGCTGCCCAGTATGCCTCGGGGTCCTCACTCCTTACGGCCTTGCTGGAAGGTCACTATTTTGAGCAGCCGCTTAGAAAACATTACCTTCGATCCCAGGGAATTGCATGGCTACACATAAAACAGCCAAAACCCTCGGGGGTCGGTGATCGTCAGACCAGTAACCTTCGCCGCAATATCCAGCAGGTCTTTATCCCCAGTGACAAGCACTTCGACTTTGGCAGCCAATGCTGAGGCAAGTACCCACTGATCATCTTCGTCGCGAACCGGGATTGAGGAAACGGCCTTGGGTGTCGGTTGAACGGTCTGTTGTTCGAGGAAGGCAATAATTTCCTGGATGGTCTCGGCAGGCAGCTCGATTTTACGCGTAAGGACTCGTTTGAGTTCTCTAAGGACCACTTCGCCGACGACGAGTTCGTGTTCGGCGAGCACCAGCCGAATCAAATCAGCGCACAGACCGCGCGTGGCAAATCCGCTCACCAGGACATTGGTATCGAGAAAAATCTTCACGACACCGCTTTGAAGACATCCTCGTCCGTGAGGAACCCACGCGCCTCGGCGAACGGCATAGCCTTGTGCCGAAGCTGCTCAAAGGTCATGAGCGAGAGTTGCCGCCGCAGCGCATCCCGCACGACCTCGCTCCGCTTCCGCTTGGAGCGGCGGCAGAACTTGTCAAGCATCTGCTCAAGGTCCTGGTCAAGCCGAATGGTGACCGCGTTTCTCATGTCACACAATGTATTACAAATTCCCCGCGAGCGCAAGTCAGAGGCGTCCGAACTCTTCCTGCTCCTAACTCTCGAGCCAATGTTTGTGTTGAAGCACGGATCGGCGATTGCACCAGAAGTGTTCATGAATAATGCGGGCTAGAGAAGTTGCTGAACAGCAACTCCAAGTTTCGCCAAGCAGGGCTCCAGCTCAGGCTTTAAGGCTCTGGTCACCACAAACGCTGCCGGTACATGCTCCCAATGCCGTAGATCTGGCCGCAGTGCACCTTCCATCACCGCCGGCGCGGTGCGCATCAACGCCACTCCCCCGATCACCGAGAGCTGGCAGAGCCCCCCCTTGCCATTGGCTGCCGCATCGAGCATGCAGCCTCCGACCATGACGCCTGCTCCTGCTGCCAATGGAATCAGGCTGTACGTCAGGCCGAACGGCAATCGGATCCACGCCTGTACGTTCAAGAGCGGGTGATACCCATGGCTATGACGAATCGCCACCTTCTCGAACCAACTTTGCGTAGACAGCCGCACGCCGGTGTCGGATCGACAGGCTGGGAGAAATTCTCCGGTCGCCTTCACAGAAAAATATCCGCTTGTGGATCCAAAGAACTGCAGGTCCCATGTGATTTCGGGAAATCGACCGAGGCCATAGACATGCCACGGCTCGATGATACGATGCCCTTCATCTATCTGCTCTACCTGCCGCGCTGCAAAGACCCGCACCGCGTCCTGCTGGCTTTTCCACATCACGCCGAGGTCTCTCAGCCTGAGCCAATCAACACGCGCTTCATTCACCTCCCCTACTCGCTCCCATAATACAGCGGACAGCAAAAGATTGACCGGGTCTTCGCCGTAATTGTAAAGCGGTGTAAACAGCTCATGATCCAGTTGCCTAAGCTCAACCTTGGCCTCTTCCGGTTTCTGCACATTCGCATAGCTCGCCGCCAGTAGGAGACTGAGATAGCCGCGTTCATAACTTTCCATCACATAATCGAGAAAGGAGCCCTCCGGAACAAAAACGTTCGTGGTCTCCTTCATGAGAGAGAACGTTTTGTGCCGAAATTCCGACCGAGCCTGCTCGCCATACACGATCACCGTGTCATAGCACCGCTCAGCAAAAGCATCAGACAGTCGATTGAGCGTCTCAATCCTGTCTGAAAGATTGATCTGCTGTTCGATCTCCGAACAGGGCCGCCCTTGTTGTGCCCGCTCACTTCTCGTCTGACAGCCAAACAGACTGATCAATAGACCTATGAGTAACGCCATTACACAGCGAGAGTCGTATCGGATCATCAGACCTCAAATCTCCAGCCCATCAGTGAACCGCAACCGATCGGTGCATCAGTCGGGTCAACGTGCTCAAAGAAATCGCCACAGCCAACACTGTCGGCCCATCAGGGCAAAACCCCATAGGGTTTGTTGAAGCAATTGTGTGAGCTCGGAGCGTGAACGATTCACAAGTGGAGGGTGAGAGGAGATCGTCTCTGTGTCAGTACCCGATTCCGAATCCCCCGCCGCCGCGAGATCCTCCGCCAATGCCCATCCCGCCGTAGACACCGTAAAACGGTCCGCTTCGCCAACCTTCAACGGTGGCAGGAGGCCAGACATACCAGTGTTTCACCGTCAGCGTCGGATAACGATAGTCAGCTTCGTCAATCTTTTCGGTGATAGCCCCTCTGACTTCGCCGACAAACGTGACCAACATCCCCGGCGTCAATGTTGCTGGATCGAGGGACGCCTGATGCAGAACCAACATTCGCCCTTGCGATCGCGTGAGGTCCGTTGTCGGCTCTCGATCCTTGTTGAGCGGAAGTTGTAATAATTCAACCTGCGTCCCCTCTTTGACCCGCTTCGCTTTGAGAATTTCACCGCCGAGCAGCATGAGACGTCCTCTGTACGAGTCAGGTGAGGTGAGCACTTCCGTGAATGTCAGACTCTGATCGATCTGTGGTTCGAGGGCTTCAGGGATCTTGACGGGAGAGGAAGAACAGCCCAGGACGACAAGGGAGAAACCCACAACCCATAGCATTATTAGAACCCTGGGCCACATGTATGCACTATATCCAACCTCTGTGGCTAGCACAATGAACAACCTCAACGTTCCACACCGTTCTCTCAATCGTTTTGCTTAGAGCAACTGTATGATTGCAGGCATTCCCCTTCAGGTCACACCCGCTTCAATGATATAAGTATTTTCATCCGATGCCACTCATCCACTCCCGCAGGTATCCCATCACTAAAAAAGTGTGAAATTTAACCCTGTCCGGTTGGGTTACTGGTGCATTTGGAGCAACTCACCCTCCGGCACCACACTTGCTCACCGGTCTTCCATACTGCTTCGAAGGGTTTCACCAGATGGCGTGTCTGAAATGACACCCATTTTATCATCACCAAGGAGGTTTCATCATGACCCGTTTTGCACACATGATCGTCTTAGCCGCATTTCTCGCCGTTGGATTCGGCGTGCCCATGGCATTCTCAAATGAACCTGCACCTGCCGACCAGAAGGGAAAGAAGGAGACAACCAACACCAAGGCAGACGAGGATAAAAAGAAGGACGAGAAGAAGGACATGGGCGGCAAGTAAACCACGCAGGCGGGGTGCAACAGAAGCTGCACCCCACCTGTTTCGTTATCATGCATTCTTCATAGAATCCGTCTCCTCTTTCACTTGAACCAGTGGCCGGCTTCACAATAGGTCACAGCAACAGCACTCGGAATCTGTAGGCTAGTCCCTACAGTGCTTGTGGCAGCATGCGTCAGTTGCCTTGCCTGCATCATAAACGAGACGACAATTCCTTCTCCAACTCCATGAGAAATGAGCTGTTCTCTTCTCGCGTGCTTCCGAGTCATTGGGCATTGACCTTGCTCCCCTTCACGATAGCCTGTTCACCACCATGTATAGGAGGAGAAGACGATGCAACGAATTGGGGTTGATCGAACCATGCCTCTCCGGGTTCCCGCATTGGCCATGGTGTGTGCGATGGCCGTGGGGGGATGCGTGAGTTCAGGGACTCACACGAAGACGCTCACCGAACTTGAGGCCGAGAAGAAAACGTCCGCACAGTTACAGCAGCAGTTGGCAGGACTTCAGAAAAATCTGGACCAGGAAGCCGCTCAGCGAAAAACCGCCCAACAAGAAGCGGCCTCGTTGGCCAAAGAACGCGAAGTGCTGGCGGCACGCTCCAGCGAATTACAAACCCGCTTGGCCGGTCTGGAGAAGGAGAAAGGCCAACTGAACAGCGAACTCGGCAATGTGCGCGGTCAAATCACGGATCTTGAACAGAAGCTCACGAGCGGAAATGCGTCAGCGCAGGAAGAAATCGCCAAGCTCCAGAAGCAGGCGTCTGAGCTTGAGGCCGACGCCGCCCGCATCGCAAAGGAACGTGAGCAACTTCGGCAGGAGCAATCACAACTTGCCGCGACGTTAGAGCGAGAACGGCTGGCCAAAGAAGAAGAGATCGCACGACTAACTCGCACACAAGAAGCACTATCCAAATCCCTTCAAGATGAGATTTCGAAGGGGAACATTACCATCCAACAGGTGCGCGACCGCCTGACGATCAACATGGTGGATCGTGTGCTGTTCGATTCCGGCCAGGCTCAGGTGAAGCCGGCCGGCACGAAAGTCCTGAAACAGGTCGGCGATGTGCTCAACCAGATCTCAGACAAACAAATTCGGATCGAAGGCCATACCGACAACGTGCCCATCAGCTCGAAACTCCAAGATCGGTTTAAGACAAACTGGGAACTTTCCACAGCGCGAGCCACGACCGTGGTGCGCTATTTAATCGATCAGGGAGGTGTTGACCGCCAGTACCTCTCCGCAGTTGGCTACGCGGACACGCATCCTCTCGCTTCGAACGACTCCGAAGAGGGGCGATCGTCCAACCGTCGAATTGAGATCGTGCTGTACCCCAAGGACCTCAAACACATTGCCGGTCAATTGGAAACCGCCACAGCTCCAACGAAGTAGCCATCTGTCCGTCGGAGGTGCTCACGAGGTGGGCACCTCCTTCTTCAATCGCACCGCTCACCGCAATCCCAGTCATTCGATCTTCGTGCGGCCATGCATGATCACCGTGCGTCGATCAGGGCCTTTCCCCTCTTCCCTGCGTCGGTTATGATGCATCACGTGATCGGTCTTCTGGATTACTGGTAGGAATTGATGTCGACACCCAAGTCGATCAACGACATGAACGACCCCATTGCTGAAGCCGACACATTCATTCGGAGCATGAAGCAAGAGCCGGTCTGATTCGCACGCTCGATACGCCTCATCCTATCAGGAGACCCTCATGCGCTGGGAAGGACAACGAGAAAGCGACAATGTCGAAGACCGGCGAGGCATGGCTCCGGCGAGGGTTGGAGGGGGAAGGCTTGGGATCGGCGGCCTCGTGCTGGTGCTGGCTGTCAGCTATTTCACCGGCATCAATCCCTTGACCCTCATCGATATGCTCAACGGCGTGCAGGAGGTAACTGAATCGCCGGTACCCTCCGAGCCCGCACCGATCGGAGCACCCAACGATCAACTGGGGAAATTCGCCGCGATTGTCCTCGCCGACACGGAAACCACCTGGCGGCAACTTCTCGGCCCGCGGTATGAAGATCCGCGACTCGTCCTCTTCACCGAAGGTGTCCGTTCGGCCTGCGGCACCACCTCGTCAGCCGTCGGCCCCTTCTATTGCCCCTACGACCGCAAGCTCTATCTCGACCTGTCATTTTTCAACGCCATGGCGCGACGGTTTGGTGCGCCAGGCGACTTTGCACAGGCCTACGTGATCGCCCATGAGGTCGGCCATCATGTGCAGAATTTCCTAGGCATTGCCGAGAAGGTCACGCGCCTACGACAGCAGGCCTCTGAACGAGAGGGGAATGTCTTGTCAGTGCGAATGGAACTGCAAGCCGATTGTTTCGCTGGCGTTTGGGGTTATCATGCCAAGCGCGCGCGAAACCTGATCGAGCCGGGCGATTTTGAAGCAGGCTTGAACGCCGCTGCTGCAATCGGAGACGACCGGCTCCAAAAGATGGGACAGGGCTATGTCCAACCGGAAAGCTGGACACACGGATCCTCCGAACAACGGAGGGCATGGTTGCGAAAAGGCTTGGAAACCGGGGACCCGAAAGTCTGCGATACCTTCGCAAGCAACCGGCTCTAGCCTGTTATGGATATCGATCAAGAACAGCCACAGGAATCATCATCACAAGGTCTCTGTGCAGCCCTTCTGGCCGATGCGCCCTGGAATGCGAAATCCGTCATCGCCGCTGGTGTTACAACTGTCGGAGGCCTCACCTCATGGATAACAGATCTTTCATCGCCTGCCATAGCAGGCATCGGAGGCAGTTACCTGGCAGGATTCTTCATTGGCTGGGGGTTCCGGCGATTTCTAAGGATGGCCGCGCTGATCGCCGCCGGGTTATTGACCTGCATCGCCGTACTGGAAAATACCGGCTGGATCGATCTTGATTGGGCGTCGGTGGAAACGCAGATCAGCCACGCCGTCACAGCCGTGCACCGGGGGGCCGAAGGACTTAGACACATTCTCTCCGGCTATCTCCCATCAACAGGGGCAGGAGCGGTCGGAATGTTTTTTGGATTTCGGAAGCGGTAGCAACGGCTCGCGGGCAAGGACGGCTGAAGAACATCCAGAAATTTACACGTATCACTTTTCTGAATTGAAAGAGTCTTTGAGCTTGTTTCCCGCATCTCCAACTTTTTTGCCTAATGACTCAGCCGATCGTTTCAACTCACGACCAACCTTCTTGGGTGTCTCGCTTTCTTCGAGTTGCTTCACCACGCTAGACGCCTCTTGCCCAATCTTCGTCGCAGTCTGTTTCAAGGCGGTACCAACTTGATCAACCACTCCGGTGGGTTCCTTGGTCTTCTGATCTCCGGCCAGAACACCATCTGCCGCTCCCAGGATGCACACAATCACAGCTACAATCCCCAGGATACCCATCCGGCCATTTCTCCACAAAGAGACCATTCGATTCTACCTCTCCTGTGTAATCAGCCTACCATCCTACGGAAAAGCATATCTACCCATCTTTTTGGAAACAACGCACTGGCGATCTCGCCGAGTGTATGATGAACACAGCTCTTCTTAAATCACACCGATAGGCTGTTTCAACATCCTGGCAAGACTTGGTACCACCCATTGGCCTGCGCCAA
>DATEPD010000306.1:0-4673 GCA_035273365.1 Nitrospiraceae bacterium
CCGAAGGATCTCCGTTACCACAAAGAGCATGAATGGGTGCGCGTGAATGGCACACAGGCTACGCTTGGCATCAGTCATTTCGCCCAGGATGCGTTGGGCGATATCGTGTTCATCGATATGCCCAAGCTTGCTGCCGTCGTCAAGGCAGGGCAACAGATTGGTGAGGTCGAATCCACAAAGACGACCTCCACGATATACACGCCAGTAAGCGGTACCATTTCCAAGGTCAACGCCGATCTAAAAGACCACCCGGAAGTGGTGAACTCTGATCCCTACGGTAAAGGCTGGATGGTAGTGATTGATCTGTCGAGCGTGAGCGAGGTGGAGAAGCTCATGACCGCGGAACAGTATGAAGCCTTTCTCGCCAGCCAGAAGAAAGGTTAAGGTCAAGGCTTAGGCCAAGCAGGGGATGATGGAGGTTGGAGGTTTGAGGCGCAAGCAGGTTCCTCCGCCCTCGTACCTCTCACCTCAAACCTTCTACCCTCGACCTCAGCCTAAACCTCAACCTTAATATGTCAGTTCAAACTCACATCGCCATTCTCGGCGCTGGACCTGGTGGGTATGTTGCCGCAATCCGGGCAGCCCAGCTTGGCGCCCGCGTCACGGTCATTGAATCCCATGCGCTAGGCGGCGTCTGTTTAAATTGGGGCTGCATCCCGAGCAAGGCCCTCCTGTCAGTCGTCGAGCTTGGGGACAAGGTCAAAAAATCCGAGGATTTGGGGCTGCTGGTCCAAGGACCGGTCACCTACGATCTTGCTCGGATGGTTGCGCGGAAAGATCAGGTGGTGGCAACGCTTGTGAAGGGCATTGCCACGCTCTTCAGGACGTGGAATATTGAACACGTGCAGGGAACCGGATTACTGCGCGATCGGCAGACAGTCACGGCGACTGCAACTGATGGCTCGTCGCGGGACATTCGGGCCGATGCGATCGTGATTGCCACTGGGTCATCCTGGCCGAACCTGGCGCAGTTTCCGATCGATGGACAGCAGTTGCTCACCAGCAAGCACCTCTTGGACCTCGATCGCATTCCTGCCAGTCTGCTGATCGTCGGGGCGGGAGTCGAAGGGTGCGAGTTCGCAGCGCTCTATAGCGGTATGGGGACTAAGGTCACGATCGTTGAATTGATGGAACGCGTGCTTCCCCTGGAGGATGCCGACATCTCATCGACGATGGAACGGGAGTTGAAGAAGCGGGGTGTGGAGGTCGTGACTGGAACCACCGTCGAGAGACTGGAACGGTCCTCGGCGACCGTCACTGCGCTTCTCAAAGATGGCACGCAGGGAGTGGCTGAAAAGCTGCTGGTCTCCGTGGGGCGGGGATTGAATAGCCGAGGAATTGGATTGGAGCAGGTGGGGGTGCAGACCGGACGGCGAGGAGAGATCCTTGTCAATGAGCAGATGGAAACCACTGTCCCGGGGATCTATGCGATCGGTGACGTGGTCGGCAAGGTCATGCTGGCGCATGTCGCCTCGGCTCAAGGCAAGGTCGCGGTAGAGAATATCATGGGACATCAGGCGACGGTCCGCTATGACGTCATCCCTGCCGGAATTTTTACCCTGCCGGAGATCGGCCGCGTGGGCATGACGGAACAGCAAGCCCGCGAACAAGTCCAGGCTGCGGGGCAGAATCCCGATACGGCTGTAAAGGTGGGACGTTTTCGATATGCCGGCGTGGGCAAGGCGCAGGCGACGGGGGATACGACGGGGTTCTTTAAGGTTATTTCCGAATCACCGAGCGGCAGAATATTGGGCGTGCATATCATAGGGGCCCATGCAGCCGATCTGGTACATGAAGCGGCCATGGCCATGCAAGTTGGTGCAACGGTGACGCAAATGGCGGAAATGATCCATGCCCATCCGACTCTGTCCGAAGGCCTGATGGAAGCGGCTGAAGATGTCGAAGGGAAGGCCATTCACCAGGCACGAAAACGGGCGCAATAATGTGGCAATCGCTCCTCCTCAAGCTCGGGATGTTCGCCGTGACCATGGGAGTTGTCTTCTGGATCGGGTGGACTCTGCCGACTTCATTTGATCGAGCGCGAGATCCTACCACCACATCGTCTGAGGACTCGAAGGCTGATAGCGCGTTCGGCAGTGGAGACGCAACCGGGGTAAGTTCATCATCTGTCGCGTTGATGTCGGATCAGCCGTCCGCTGTTGCTCCGAAACGCTCCCACAAGGGTCTACTCGATCTGAATCGGGCGACGGAAGCGGACTTTAACGCTCTGCCTGGAATCGGGCCCCGGTTGGCCGAACGGATTCTGGAGTATCGGAAATCGGCGGGAGCTTTTCACTCTCTAGATGAATTGCGAGCCGTCAAAGGGATTGGAAAAAAGACGTTTGAGCGGATTCGTCCACTGATTACGGTGTCGTCGGATGGCGAACATTCAGGCAAAGGAAAGAAGGCGACATGAGCGAACTCTCCCGTCAGCTCGAGTTGATCCTTCGCGGGGTTGTGGAGGTGATTCAACGCGCAGAACTTGAAACGAAGCTGACACGTTCCTTGAAAGAGAACCGGCCACTCCGCGTGAAAGCAGGCTTCGATCCCACCGCACCGGATCTGCATCTAGGCCATACAGTTTTGATCCACAAGCTCAAGCACTTTCAGGAACTGGGACATAATGTCATCTTCTTGATCGGCGATTTCACCGGCATGATCGGCGATCCGACGGGGCAATCGGAGACGCGCGTGTCGCTCTCGAAAGACAAAGTATTGGAAAACGCCAAAACCTATGAGCGGCAAATATTCAAGATTCTCGACCCTGCGAAGACACTGGTCGACTTCAATAGCCGGTGGATGAGCACGATGACGGCAGAAGGGTTGATCCATCTGAGCGCGCATTACAATGTGGCAAGGATGCTCGAGAGGGATGATTTCCATACGCGGTATCACGAGCAGAAACCGATCAGCATTCATGAATTTATGTATCCGCTCGTGCAGGGCTACGATTCTGTGGCGCTCACGTCCGATATAGAACTGGGCGGCACCGATCAGAAGTTCAATCTGTTGGTGGGGCGTGATCTTCAACGGGCGTATGGTCAAGAACCGCAGGTGGTCATCACGATGCCGTTACTCGAAGGAACGGACGGTGTGCGGAAGATGAGCAAGAGTTTTGGAAACTACATCGCCCTGGAAGACGCACCGAGCGACATGTTCGGGAAACTCATGTCGATCAGTGACGCGTTGATGTTTCGATACTATGAGCTGCTGACGACGGAGGATTTGATGCGGGTCAAGGCTGCTCATCCGATGGAGGCGAAACAAGCCCTTGCCGAATTGATTGTCGATCGGTATCACGGTAACGAAGCGGCTAAGCAGGCCCGTGCCGACTTTCAAAGAACATTTTCTGAACGAGAATTTCCCTCTGAGCCAGACAAGAGATTGATATTGCGCCAAGGGGATATGATCAAGATGAGCGGAGGGGACATGATCGGGATCGATCTCCGCGAAGCTAGCGATATTCGATTGCCAGATCTGCTAGAGAAGACGAAGTTGGTTTCAAGCAAGAGCGAAGCGAGACGATTGATTATTCAAGGTGGGATTGAAGTTGACGACAAGAAAGAATCAGATCCCAACAAACTGATTTCATTCAGGGTTAATCAGCAGAGACGGCTTAAGATTGGTCGAAGAAAATTTGCGATTGTCGAGTTTAAGCCTGAACCTGAAGGCTGAAGTCTACTTTTACTTGGATTGGATGCCGCCGTCGGATTCAGTTTTTGACTCTTCTACAATGTGTGTGTCGGGTACGTTACGCTGGTCATTCAACCGTCATATCCAGATCTTCCACGCCTCACCCTATTCCACCTAACTTCCTATGTCTCCCTTCAACTAGGGGTTCTCCCAGTTTTTCTAAGCGGGCATTTGTCGTAAAAGAAAACCGGCATCCCGCGTTGCTTGGGAGGACCGTATGCATCTGACAGACCCTCTTGAATCGGCCATCTGCCAAAGACTCGCTCTGATCGGCACCTGCTCGATGGATCTGCTCACCTCCCAGTTGCCCGATTATTCCTGGGCTCAAGTCTTTGACGCCGTAAAGCGGCTTACGCAGGAAGGCACCATCGCCATCAAACATCCAGGTCCATGCCTCTGTCTCTCTCGCTCTCAGCGTGTTAATTCCGCAAGGCGCGCCCAGGTTTCTGTAGGACTATGTTCTCCACCACATGCTTCCGACACCACCAGCCCCAGCCCTCATTGACCAGTAAATGATTGATGTTCCCAGCTTCAGTCATAGCATTACGAATGTTCGAGACGCGAATGCATCGGCTAGGGTGAAATTTACGACGAAAACTAGGACTTTTCCTAGCGCTCACCGTGATCCCGTGTGCAATAGAGTATATGAGTACATACCCTGTGAAAGCACAGCGTCGTGCAGGTGCAGGGACCCCTGCAAGGGGAGAGCACAATGTGGTGCAAGTGATAAGGGGCTCCGGCTTGTTCTCAAAAGAGGCTCGACACCTAAAGGTGCCGGGCCTTCTTATTGCCCGTAGAGTCTTATAAAAATCGTTCTATTGATTGATTCACACCGAGACCATGTCGAAAACGAGAATAGAGACGGACAGGAGTCCCCCCCCGACTACCCATTGTCTTTTTGTCCTGTCGAGTGCACAACGGAAGCTAGAGAAGCATCGTCGGTGTATCGTTTGATTGAGTCGGTGCCGCGAAGAAATTTA
>DATEPD010000307.1:0-8083 GCA_035273365.1 Nitrospiraceae bacterium
TTTGAGAGGATTGCTTCCAAAGGTGTACAAGACGGTATGGACATCAAGGTGTCTACGTTTGTGATACGGCTTCCAATCCATTCCATCTCTCCGGATCTGTATCCTTTTTGACGTCTTCAGCAGCAATCAGGGAGTGCGAAGAACTGAAAACAATAGACTGCGGGGCTGCTATCGGGAGCCTAAGCTCATCTCTGCGAAACGCATATACCTCTCAAGATGGGAACTTAAAGGTAATTGATTAGGACGGGCGTCCAGAACAGGCGCAGAGCGTCGCATTACTGCATGTTGATGGGCATTCCAGGCTTTTCGAATGCATCCAATAGATTGAGAAACGTCGACTCTGGATGGTCCGCCCTCCCGTATGTTCATTCCTGTGCCGGCAAGGGCGTACGAATTTCTTATAACTCCTGAAATAGCCAGAATCGCACCACTCTTGCCTGGCACATCCTTTGCTGTGCCCTACTGACACAGCGTATCGATCCTAAGAAAAAAGACCTAAATGAGCCCATCCCGGAGGCACGCATCGCGATGACCACAGCACCGTTACGCCCGCAAAAGGTGACCGACATCATAAGAGCTGCATGGTCATTCCCTATGGCCGTCCTATTGGTTGGCCTCTATATTTTGTTGCTGGCGGGATGCGCTATAGAGGGGGATGGCGGTGAAGAAGCTCTTGCAAGGCCTATCAACAAGAAAACGATGATGAATGCGACGATCAGCCTCAGTCCCATCAAACTCGATTTTTCAGCAAATCAAAACGGAAGCAATCCGCCAGGACAAGCTGTGGCGATCTCAAACGCAGGAGTCGCGAAATTCAGCTGGAGTGTAAGGGCTGATGCGCCATGGCTAGCCGTGTCGCCCACTTCATGGACCGGTGCCGGTTCTATTACTGCCACAGCGATTGTCGCAGGGATGGCTGAAGGAACGTATTTGGGGCATATCACCGTTGCTTCAACCGGCGCCACCAACACGCCGCAAACTATTCCGGTAAGCTTTACGGTGTCGGCACCCGCACCGGCAGCGATGATTTCACCGGCTACTATCAGCCTTAGTCCGGCCAGCCTCGCCCTTTCTGCCGCTCAGGGCGGTAGCAATCCGTCGGGAGCTGTCGCCCTCTCGAACTCAAGCAGCGGCATGCTGGGCTGGAGCGCGAGCACGACTGCACCATGGCTTTCCCTTTCTCCTGGCTCAGGGACAGCCCCGGGTTCTTTGACTGCCACTGCCAATATCAGTGGAATGGCTGCCGGAACCTATTCGGCCACGATCAGCCTTCTAGCGGCGGGTACAACCAACACTCTCGAAACTGTTCCAGTGACCTTGACGGTATCCGCGTCTCAACCCGCAACAACCTCGGCCTTGCTGTCTTGGCTTCCAAATTCTGACCCGACGGTGGTTGGGTTTTTTGTGCATTACGGCACGCAATCACCCAATGCGTCGGGATCTTGCGCGTACGCGCAAGGGACGTATCTTCCTCTCTCGTCCGCGACTGCCGCATCACCGACGGTCACAATAACGAACCTTCCAACGGGGAGCACCTATTATTTCGCTGTGAGCTCATATAACGGCAGCCGTGAAAGTGCGTGCTCGAATGAAGTGTTCAAGACGACGTAAGGATGACGGAGAGATCTTATAGTGAGGAAGTTCGTTATTGAGGCTGATATCAAGTAGCGGTTAAGGACTCCAGGCCGAAGATCGTGCCAGCAATTCCCTCGATTCGCTGCACCTAGCCCTGGCACCTCCATGCAGACCGAACGATAGAGAATCGTGAGCGGTTGACCTCGTAATCTGAAGCCATCCCTAGCAATGTGCCATTGAACGAAACGCGTTGAGCTGGGACTCCCAGGTAACAGCGTGTCTCCTCCAAGCTTCTGATCGGCCTACTTAGGTTATCCGCGACTCGAGTGGTATGAGCATCAGGGGCATATAAGGCTCTCAACTCTGCCAGTCGAATCAACCATGCGGTGTCTGCGCTTCCAATCCCTTCTGCTAACTCTCGAGGCGTCCGTCCCTTCGTAATTTCTTGATCTGTTATCGAGGCCCCTCCTTGCAGCAATACCTCGACGACTTCTGTATTCCCCCGAATCGCGGCGACCATCAATGGGGTCAGTCCCTTTAAGGTTCGAAGTTCGAGAGGTTCAGGCGTGCCAAACATCGATCGTACCCTGCCATTGGGATTGGCCCCTCGGGCGAGCAGCATCTTTACGATCCTGCTATCACCGATGTCGGCGGCGGCGTGAAGCGCGGTCAGTCCTCCCGGCCAATATCGGAACGGGATGTCTCCGACAGACGCATTCACGTTGGCCCCTTTTTCCAATAGCGCGTGCACTGCCTCGACATTCCCTTCATACGCCGCGACAACAAGTATGGGGGCCGGTGCATAATACCAGCTCGTGTGATATTGAACGACATAATCGGGGTCCACGACGTCCTTTGAAGCACTGGTTACAGCCTGTGCATTGTGGTCGCGAAGGGCTTGGGCAAACGGATCAATGCCAAAACTGCAACCCTGGGAGAGGAAGGCTAAGCCGATGAACAGTGCAGCCGTTCGCATGACAGACCTTTCTGAGAAATAATTTGCACTCTGCCCGCCTTTCATTGTTCCCACATCAACGCACTGTCCTTGCCTCTCTGAACCCCTAGGCGCCTCAGTGAAAACACTGTTCTCTCTGTCGGAATTCATGCAGGCCGGAAGGAATACCGCTCAGAAACGTTTCGGCAATTGCTGCACAATGAAGGGTGATCATCAGCGAGTGGTCCCTTGTTAGGCCGGCTCTAACGGCAGCTCCAATTTGACGCATTTATGTGACGCGAACCAGTAAAATCCGCAAATGATTCTTAAAGCTGTCTATCCAGAGGGTAGACGAATGCAGCAGCCACTAGGCGTAGATGCCATGAAATCTCTACCAAGGGACATTACTAGTTAAGTCTTCTTATAGCACTCTCTATTCTCCGGACAGCAAACAACCACGCAGGAGGTCGCCTATGAATGAAAGCAACATAGGTCAGAAACGAGGAGATGGAGATGGAATTGACTGTATCCCAAAGAAAGACAGAACTTGTGCATGGAATGAACGAAGAAGCCCCGATGATCACGGCTATCAAAGTCCAGAAGTGCAGCTTGCTACAGAGTGGGCACACCTGGGCGGAGGATAAGCCAGCATGAGTGATTCTATGTTGATGAATCCTCGACTGGAAATGTTGTGCCGATAACGCGATTGTCTAGGGCAATGAGATTCCCAAGTGCCTGGATGCATGAGGAGGCAGGGATCTGTCCCTCCAAAGGTCACGCTCGACCTATACTCTATAAATGTGAGTCCACTTTCTCCAACATGCGGTTCTAGCTGCAATGAAGCAGTGATGTCAAGGATGAGGGACCGGACCGGAGCGGGCTCACGAGCTGCGCTCTCTCCGTGCATCGACATCGGCTGTTTTTCTTCTTTCAGATGCGCTTCTTGAGGTTGGTCCAAGGCTAAGAATTATATGACCCAAAACTAGGGTTCTTACTAGGCACCTCCGATGCCTCTTTGTATTATGTTGCCTCGGTCTGATTGCACCGCACTTCCCTCACAAAAATTGAACGGCGGAGGATATGGCTATGGACACGAGAAAATCGTTTTCTAATGCCGAACCACATATCGATGAGGCCATTCTTGCTCTCTGCCGCAAACGCCCGATCCAGATGTTTTCCGATATCTCAGAGGCACTTCCTCAGCATAGTTGGCGCACACTCTTTATTGCCCTGAACCGGCTGGCACAGCAACGTCGTATCGAATTGGTTCCTCATCGATGGGATTATGAAGTCATCTCCGAGTCCATGTACTCCGGACATGATAGACACCATGCGGCGGGTGTTTCTTCAGCACAGACAAGACAGTCTCGTCAGGGCGTTTAAAGACATAGCTGGTGTCTTCACTTAGCTCTCTCTCATCTTCCTCCTATCGGTCTCCTTCTACCTGAATCAGGTGATCGGTTTTGCTGCGCCGCATGAGCTGGGATTGCCTAACACTGGCCCCAGGGTCTCGATGAGTGTTACGGTCGTCCATGAAAAACGTATGATACGTTCTTATTTTTAAGGGAGGCCGCCATGTCGACATCCGTGATGAACTCAGTGAGTGCGAGAAACCAGATAAGCGGCAGGATTACAGATATTCAGCAGGGGGCGGCCATCACGATTGCGACTCTATCCGCCAATGGAATTACAATCGTCTCGGCCATTACGAATCAGGCCGCTCAGGACTTAGGGCTGAAGAAGAATGATGCGGTAGTGGCTTTGGTTAAATCAACGGAGGCTATAATCGCCAAGGGTGATGTGAGCGCGATGAAAATCAGCGCCAGAAATAAAGTGTCCGGAAGGGTGGAGGAAGTAAAGAAAGGCTCTGCAATGGGCTCTGTCAGCATCGATGCCGGACAATTGAAGATCACGGCCGCCATTACACGACAGGCCATCGACGACCTGCAACTCATTCCCGGCGATCAGGTGACCGCATTCTTCAAAGCCACCGAGGTCATGCTCCAAAAAGCCGCATAGCTGGTCCATGATATGACGGCGCGGTCCTAAGGTTGAACTTAGGCCGCGCCGTTTCATGAGTGAGCCGAAGCACCGCACCGCAGCGGGATGAACACTTCAACGATTGCTCTGCTCCTGCGATTGCTTCTTCATTGCTTGTTCGGTTTTCCCTTTGCCACTCTCAGCCGATGATTTGGCCGACTTTTCCGCCTGACCGCTCCGCTGACCGCCTGATCGTTCCATCGTACTCTGGCTCTGACCGCTCCCCATTTCACCGAGTCCAGACGGTTGTTCGGCGATGCCCTGAGAACTCTGACTGTGTCCCTCAGTCGGCACGTTCGTGCCTGAATGAGGATCGCGTTTGGTGCCGCTCTGCGTCCCCTTGTTGGAATCGACCGCACCTGGTTCTGAGCCGCCAAGTCCCGGCACTCCCGAGCCCGGACCTGTTCCTGCCTGGGCGTACGCCTCTCCAGACAGAGCGCAGAGGGTGAGCCCTGCCAATACGATAGCGCGACCTATATACTTCGTCATCGATGTCCTCCTCGTTAAATTGGAACCCTAATTTGTGATGATACATATATGCCCGTTAACTCCATACTAGGAATATGTGCAGCGCCGCACGCCAAACACGCATCGCATCTGCATGCCCACCAGGGAATGACCTGAGTGTCCCGTATCCAGTCAAGGCGTCAACGAACGAGAATCAATTGCACGCCCTACAAGCCAGCGCGTCCTAAAGGGATGGCCTTGACTTCTCTGAGGGGGTACTTATCTGCCAGTCGTTGGCCATAGGTCTCGGCGGTGAACGCTTTTGACCGTCATTTGCTCAGGAGAGAAACCCTTAAGACATAGAGGGTATTCATGAGATCGGCACCAAGAATGGGAGGTCACATGGATCACATCGATTCGATACGGAAGGAAATCCTGGCACTCATTAGTGCGAGCGAGAAAATTCAAGGTCTCGTGGCGCAAGGTGTGGACTTAACCGCTGATGAGCAAGAGTTGATACGAATGTGCGCGAGCGAATTGCTCAGTACGGCAATCCATCAATCGGACAACTCCTTCAGCGAGGGGCAGACCGATAGAGACCATCATAGCTTTTACTCTCCGGGACAATCGCAGGGCTCCCAAACCTAGACAGACGCCCCTCCCGCCACATCGGATTCAAGGCTCTCGTTTTACAAATCCGTCTTGTGCTCGGTGGCGCTCGAAAGCCGCTACGCGCTTAGAGCTCGATAACTCCGGCCTTTAACCGGTAGTCTTCCGAATCAAGCATTCCTCCGGCGTATTCCGCAAAACGGCAGTGGGGACGAGAGCCGTCTCCTTTTATTTGGCAGGCAATCGTTACGGGTGGTTTCCGCTTTGCTAACTGGAGCGGTTCTAGGGAAGTCTCTAGGTGAATGCGGCATGAGAAGGGGAGACGATACCAAGAAGGAGTGGCAGGGACTATGCTTGAGCACTTGTGTGCGCTCTAAAACGGCTATCAGGATTTATCATCACCATCATGACCTGGTGGAGTCTCCTCAAAGAGACCTATCAAAAATGGAATGCGGATAAGGCCCCTCGCCTAGGCGCTGCGCTTGCCTACTACACCACTTTTTCTCTGGTTCCCCTTCTGGTGCTGTCCATCACCATTGCAGGATTGGCGTTTGGCCAAGTGGCGGCTCAAGCGGCGATCATGGCGCAAATTGAAAGCCTGATGGGTCCCCAGAGCGCCTCGGCCATTCAACAAATGCTGGACATCGCTCAGAAGCCCTCGAACGGACTGTCGGCTGGTCTCATTGCCCTCGGCACTCTCCTATTCGGCGCCTCAGGCGTGTTTGCGCAACTTCAGGATTCCTTGAACACCGTTTGGAAGGTCGAATCCCTGGGTGACCGTGGTCTATGGGGCACTATTCAAGAGCGATTCCTCTCGTTAGTCGCCGTCCTGGGAACCGGTTTCCTGCTGCTCGTGTCCTTGATCCTGAGTGCAGCACTGTCCGCCTTCGGCAAGCTCTATCTCGCATGGCTCCCTGGTCAGGAAGCGGTACTTCACATGAGTGATTTTGTTCTGTCGTTTATCGCCGTGACGGTGCTCTTTGCCATGATGTTCAAGCTTCTCCCCGATGCGACGGTCGCATGGCGGGACGTATGGACCGGGGCTGCGCTCACCAGCCTCTTATTCACCATGGGGAAATTTCTCCTCGGCCTGTATCTCGGAAAGGCGGACGTTGGATCCGCCTACGGAACGGCGGGCTCCTTAGTCATCATACTGGTATGGGTCTATTATTCGAGCCAGATAGTATTGTTCGGAGCCGAGTTTACATCCGTCTATGCCGAGCATTGTGGATCTCGCATCGTCGCTCGGGCACGGGCTGTCTCATAGACTCTCGTCTTGCTTCCGTCCATCTCAGGGCATTTTCAATACGTATGACGTGATGACACCTTGTACCCGCCAGACATCCTGTCCCTTAAATCCGATCGTCAATGGCGAAACTTCCTTTCGACTCGGTTGCTTATGAATTCTCCAAAGGAGGAACTGACCTTGCAGACCAGACGAGAAGCGCTCAAACAAAGGGTAGAAATGTGAGCAGACCATACAGCGGTGAACACCCACATGGAGGGTCGGCCATGAAAGATCGAGCGACGTATCAAGCGCAGTCATTTAATCTGCATGGACTCAACGGCATCTCCGATCGGACCATCGATACCCATCTCAAATTGTATGAAGGGTACGTCAAAGAGACCAATCGTCTCACGGACGAGATCCGAGAGGTTTTGAAAGACGGAAAAGTGGATCAGGAGGAAATGCCGGCCTATTCCGAACTCACGCGCCGGTTAGGGTTTGAATACAACGGCATGATCCTTCACGAACACTACTTTGCGAACATGAGGACCGGTGGATCGAAAGGGCCCTCCAGCGGTTCGGCGTTCCACGAGGCGGTCAAAGAAAGTTTTGGAAGTTACGAGTTGTGGAAAACTGATTTTGCCAGTGTCGGAAAAATGCGCGGAGTCGGATGGGCGATCTGTTATCAAAACCCTGCCAATGGATATCTGTCAAACCATTGGGTGACGTTGCATGAATCCGGCAATGTCGCGGGATTTATCCCTCTGCTTGTCATGGATGTCTGGGAGCATGCCTATCTGCTTGATTATGCACCCGCCGAACGAAGCCGCTATATCGAAGCCTTTTTCTCTAACATCAACTGGAGCGTTGTGGACTCGCGCACGAGTGGCGCGATGGCTCACGCCGGGACGGGATTGCGTTGACCATGGAGGATCGAGACGGAGGGCCCGGTCTTTGGGTCAGTGTCGGCTGTAAGGAGCGGGGTATAAGAGCGAGAGGTAGGAAATGTTCTGATCCCAAAACCAGAAGCTGAGCCAGCCTGCCCCGGCCATGATCGGCAGTGTCAGTGCCAGAATTCCCAACACATCAGTCACAGTGATGGCCTGTGTCGTCAATGCGCAGGTGCCGTCGTCTCCATGTTTCACGGTGCGCAGAAGAAGCGCCGCATTCATCGCATGACATTTAAAGTGAAAAGAATACGCATCGCCGATGAACGGGATAGATCCAATCAGCCCATTTTTAAGCAGGTT
>DATEPD010000308.1:0-2691 GCA_035273365.1 Nitrospiraceae bacterium
CCAGAGTTCGAGCGGGCTTCGGTGGACGATGGCCCGGAGAATATCGCTGGTCGTCAGAATGCCGACCGGGTGACGGGAGCTGTCGAGGATAGGAATCGCGTTGACGTGCTCGTCGAGCATGGCGTGGGCGATCTCACGGATCTCTGTCGTTGGGGTGGCGGACAAGACCCGGCTGTTCATGACATGGGCGAGTTTGTGCTGGGCGGACGGTCCCGGCGAATTCACGGATTCCAATTCACGCGCATAGGGCAGCAATTCGTGGTTCGATATCATTCCGACCAACGTCCCATGCACTGACGTCACGGGGAGGTGGTGAATCCCTTTGCGAATCATCACAGTCCAGGCCTCCAGCAGGGTACTATTCGACGGCAACCATGTCACGGGCGAGGTCATCAAGTCCTGGGCGAGGAGGGCCGGTTTCGGTTCAGAGGCCTGATGCGCCTGTTGCTGGTAGGCCTGTTGAGCGAGGCGTGCTGCATGATCAGCGGTCTGGCGCTCCTGATTCTTTGAGCGGTCCTCCCGTCCAGCCGAGGGAACCCGGGTGGCAGGCGGGCGTGGGGACACCGGATCGGAAGGATAGGTTTCGATGATTCCGTTGACGGCACGTATAATCGGCATGGCTGACCTCACGATATCTGTATCGGGTCCCTGCTGGAAATACTTAAGTCTTGCAGATGCCTGTCGGGCCACGGTTGGAGAATAACCATGGATCAGCTTCGAAGGAGTGATACGGACGCGAATAGGTCCTAGGGGAGAGCAAGAAACTGGAACCGTGGAGAAGGATGACCATCAATGAGCACAGTCTCCAGGAACATCGCCATTGGTCGGATCCATAGTCTGCCGTCGCCGTAGAGCGCGCGATAGACTACATATTCCTCTTCAGTTTCTGAGTGCCGGGCCACACCCAGCACCTCATATTCGTGGCCTTTATAGTGTCGATAGCGACCAAGTTGCACCATCGTGTATCCTTCCGTCCGTGACGTCATACTATAATGGGAACGAACGATGAAATCACAGAGGCATGTTTCATCACACAACACACATGATGTCATCGTCATCGGCGGTGGGTCGGCGGGCTATGCCGCGGCACGGACTGTTCGCGATGCCGGCGCCAACGTGGCGATTGTGGATCATGGCCCGCTTGGGGGGCTCTGTATTTTGCGTGGCTGCATGCCGACAAAGGCCATTCTGCGTTCTGCCGAAGTTGCGGCTCTCCTTAGGCGGGCGAAGGAGTTCGGCCTCTCCCCGGTTTCGACCAGGGCCGATCTGTCGGCAATCGTGGATCGAAAGGATCGGCTGGTCCGCGAATTTGCCGATTATCGTATTCAGCAGCTCCGTGATCCGAGTCTCACGCTCTATCAATCGCAGGCGGTCTTTCGGTCGCCTCATGAGATCACTGTCGGAGAAACCGTCTTGTCGTCCGGCTCGTTTATCCTGGCCACCGGGTCGAGGCCCGATGAGGTTCCGATTCCTGGCTTGGCCCAAGCCGGATATTTCACGAGTGACACGATCCTGGATCTCCGCACCCAACCGGACTCGTTGATCGTTCTGGGCGGTGGGTCTGTTGCCCTCGAGCTCGGCCAGTTCTTTGCCCGACTTGGGACGAGGGTCACAATTCTTCAACGGGGACGGACGCTCCTTTCTGAGATGGACGAGGATGTCGGACGCGCCATGGAAGCCGCATTGATCGACGAAGGCATCGAAGTCGTTACGGGCGTGGAGTTGCTGTGTGTGACCTGCAACGAAAGAGAGAAGAAGGTCTGGGTGATGAAAGACGGACGTGAACGGTCATATGCCGGCGGGGAAATTCTACAGGCTTTAGGCCGACGGCCCAACATCGAAGGGCTTCACCTTGATCTGGCGGAGGTGACCGTCGACGGCGGGCGTATTATGGTCGATGGCGCCATGCGCACGTCGCAATCACATATTTATGCCGTGGGTGACGTGAACGATGTCACGCCCATTGTGCACTTGGCTATCCAACAGGGAGAGATTGCGGCCTATAACGTGACGCATCCCGACAGACCAATAGAGCTCGATCATCGTCTCGATGCCGAAGTAGTTTTTACGGATCCCCAGGTCGCCGTGGTGGGCCTCAACGAGGCCGCCTGCCGCGCAGGCGGGATTCCATTTTTGACAGCCTCGTATCCCTTTGCCGATCATGGGAAGGCTCTCTGTCTCGGCGCATCGCACGGTTTCGTGAAACTCCTCTGTGCACCGCCGACAGGCGAGCTCCTTGGCGCGCAGATCGTCGGCCCAGAGGCGGGAGAACTGATCCACGAATTGATCGCTGTGATGTATTACCATGGGACTGCGGCCGATCTCGTGCGCATGCCGCATTATCACCCCACGCTGGCAGAAATCGTGACCTATCCAGCAGAATCCATTGTCCAACAGTTGGGTGGATGATGAAGAGACTCGGTGTATCTGCAGGCGTGGCTCAGAAGGTGCTCTTGCTGATGCCAGCTCCGTCCGTCCAAGAGAAACTCGCGGATCTCGACCATTCAGACGTGACATTGAAAGTCGTGACTTCAAGTTGCCTATGATCCAAGCACAATTGGAGAAAATGAAATCGCAGGGCCGGAACTCCGTGCCAATAGTTTTGCCCGAAGCGGAGTTGAACCGGCCGAGCCATCCAACTCCGTGCCAATAGTTTTGCCCGAAGCGGAGTTGAACCGGCCGAGCCATCCA
>DATEPD010000309.1:0-5864 GCA_035273365.1 Nitrospiraceae bacterium
CCGATTTGGAAGAAAGACGGGATTCGAAGGACACGATCATGACCTGGAGCATAGCGTGTATCCCAACTCCCTTCTTCACCGACCTTCACATACGGAATAGATCGCATCCATGTTCACATATTGATTAACGTGATCAGCCCAGCGATCGAGTTCAGCGCGCAGTTGGGTTGTGACGAGTTCGGACGCATGGAGCGAAAGGGGGCGGAGCCCTTTCCTGACACGTGCGCGATTCAACCAGCCCCTGCGAAACCCAGCCTGGTCGAATAGACCATGGATGCTGGTACCCCAGACAAGACCATTCTCACTGGCAGTTCCTTCATCACTCTTGGCGTTGGATTCCCAGTTTTCAGATGGTTCAATGTGAAAACACGGGTTGCCGCCTTCACGACTGGTTCGCCCCATGTGGATTTCATAGCCGCAGACTGGCAGGTGCTGCTCCACGCCGTGAAGCAGCGACGTAACACGAACTTGTCGACAGATCTTTGGCGCGTCGAGCTCCGTCATCACATCGAGAAAGCCTAATCCTTTTGAGGTTCCTCCACGCTCCAATCCTTTGGGATCGGCGATCTCTCGGCCAAGCATCTGAAACCCAGCGCAGATTCCAACTAGCTCACCCATGCTCCGCACATGTGACTCCACAACAATCGGGAACCCTGCGTGAACAAGATACTCAAGGTCTTCAAGGGTATTTTTGCTTCCGGGAAGAATCACCACATCGGCCCCGTGCAGATCATCCGGCGAATCGGCAAACCGAAGCGCGACATCCTTCTCCGCGACCAGCGCATTGAAATCGGTGAAGTTGCTCATGCGAGGCAACAGGACCACGACCACATTTATGAGATCCGGCTTGAATTGAACCGGCCGGGAACGAGCGAGGTCGAGGCTATCCTCTTGATCCAATCGAAGCTCATGCAGAAAAGGAACGACGCCTAAAACCGGCAGTCCTGTATGTGTCTCAAGCATTCGCACACCCTCTTCAAACAGGCGACGATCGCCGCGGAACTTATTCACGATCACGCCGCACACGCGCTGTCGTTCATGTGGCGCCAACAAGTCCAGCGTCCCAATGATCTGCGCAAAAACTCCGCCCCGATCGATATCCGCCACTAAGACGACGGGCGCATCGGCCAAATCGACAACAGGCCAGTTCACCATGTCCCGATCGCGAAGATTGATCTCCGCAGCACTCCCCGCCCCTTCGATAACTACACACTCGTACTGACTTGCCAGTCGTGTATAGCACTCTCGAACAATATTGAAGAGCGCTTCTTTTCGGTCAAAATATGCAAGCGCATCCAACGCTTCATAGACCTTGCCTCTCACTACGACCTGAGACCGCGAATCTGATTCGGGCTTCAGGAGAATCGGATTCATATCCACTGTCGGCTCGATCCCACAGGCCTGAGCTTGCATCGCCTGTGCTCGACCGATCTCTCCGCCATCGAAGGTGACGAAAGAGTTCAGCGCCATGTTCTGCGCTTTGAATGGCGCAACCCGTACTCCTTTCCGAAACAAGAGTCGGCAAATCCCGGCAACCACGAGGCTCTTCCCGACGTCGGAGCCGGTTCCGAGAATGGCAATGGCTTTGGCTGTGGTACCGGTGCCTGTCATGAATTCTTCATATGGCTACGTGGTGTACGGCGTATCTGCCGTCGCGCATACCGGGTCAACCCTTCTGTGACCGCCGTCCTAGTCACTCGCCCGACGAGTTCACCGAGGACCGTGTGGGTTCCACTGTACCGAAGAGGCGGTCCATTCCCTCTCACAATCACGATTGCGTCTGTCCCGGTTCCCGTCGCCCCAGGGCGACCGGTCCAACTCTTCACCTTCGCGCGCAACAGGACGGCAGTCTTCGCTTCAGTCGCCACCTGCACCATCCCGACCATTGCCGCATCGGACAGACGAGCGTTGGTCACGAGGATCACGTTGATCGTGCCTGGATGAGTACAACTATTCGTGAGTCGTCTCGGTGTAACCGGTTCCCCTGCCCGCACGGCATTCGAGGTCCCGACCGTGACAAACCCTTCGACCCAGATCTGGTCAAATGCCTCTCGCACCGTGACCAAGTCCGCGAGCGACACGGCCGTCATGAGACCGACAAATTTTTCGCGGATGCCCAGCGAGGTTGCCAGGGTGCTCAGCGTCCTGGCGGGATCGGGACATCGAGCCCCCGCCCCCACGCCAGGATCATCTCTATCAATCGGGTTGGCCGCGACTTGATGGTTCAACACATATCTAGCCCGCGTCATCCCACCGGCTCTGGGAGCGGAGGACAGAACGGACCGGATGCAGCCTAGGTCAACGATGAGCGTCTTGCGTGTGACTCTAAAGGCCGTGTACATTGCACGCCCATCGAACGGCTTCATGCCCGGCTCTTTCTTACGCAAGCGCCAAGGACTGCAACCAACCGTCGATTGTCTTTCGCGGTCCTGATGGCCACACGAATCATCTGCGTTGTCAGGCCTGGTACCGTCGAACAGTCGCGGACGAGCAGCCTCTCAGCAGCCAGCCGCTCCGTTACCTCACCGGCGCTGGTCGAGGCAGGAAGCTCAATCAGTACAAAATTTGCTCCGGATGGATAGACGCGCAAGCCGGATAAGGCGCGAAGCTCTCGCATCATTCGGGAGCGTTCGCGCTTCATGAATGTGCGGCTTTGTGTGGCATAGACCTCATCGCCTAATACCTTGAGCGCAACCTCTTGGGCTAGTGAATTGACCGACCAAGGTGGCTGATGGTCTTTCAGCTGATCCACGACTTTGCTTGCGCCAATCAGATAGCCGATTCGCAGCCCCGGCATCGCATAGAATTTCGTCAGACTGCGCAAGACGATCATCCGCGGATAGGCACTCAGCATCGATACAACAGACTGTGTTTGACAATAATCGATGAATGCCTCATCCACGATCAACCACCCCTGTTCTCCGTCGACCACCTCGGCAAGCTCGCGCAGAGCCGACCGGTTCATGACTTGGCCTGTGGGATTGTTGGGATTGCACACAAACACGGCATCGAATCTCGATCGCTTGGCAGAACACTGCCGTAGAACCTCTTTCAACGGAGGGCGAAAACGATCCTCTCGTCCGGCGTGAACGTACCGGACCGAACTCCCCGCATTCAGCAGCGCGCGTGCATACTCCTCAAAAGTAGGACCCATGATGAGCGCGGACTTAATCGCGAGCACACGGGGCAGCAGATGAATCAGTTCCGTCGAGCCGTTGCCGACAAGGATCATGTCGCGATCGACGCCGCACTGTCGCGCCAATGTTTGTGTGAGCTGCCAACAACCGGGGTCCGGATAGTGGACGATTTGCTTGAGTGCCGAACGAATTGCGTGGAGCCCCACTGCGGGCGGACCCAGCGGATTGATACTGGCGCTAAAATCCACGATTCGATCGACGGGAGTTCCTCGTTCTCGGGCAGCCTTGTAGATATTCCCGCCGTGAATGGGTTGCGTCATTCCGCCACCATTAGAAGGCATCCAATGCTCAAAATGGCACCCGCAAGACCTGTCCAGAGCATCAGCGTTACCGCCATACCAACATGCGCCCTGGTCAGAGGCTGATCCGGATCGCCAAGGCATGGGCGCTCAATTGGAAGGCCTTCATAGTAATTGATCCCGCCCAGTTGTACCCCGAGGGCTCCGGCCATTGCAGCTTCCGGGTGTCCGCTATTCGGGCTTGAATGCTGCCCACCGTCACGCAGTAGGATCCGCCATGTGTGTTGCATCACGACCCATGACCGAGAGACGATCCCGGCAACCACAACCAGCAAGATCGCGGTAATGCGAGCCGGAAGAAAGTTTGCGAGGTCATCCAAGCGTGCCGAAGCCCAACCGAACCACCGGTATCGATCATCCAAATGGCCGATCATCGAGTCTAATGTACTGATCGCCTTATAGGCCAGTGCCAAGGGCGCTCCTCCGACGGTCAGATAGATCAACGGCGCAATGATGCCGTCGGCCGTGCTTTCCGCAATCGTTTCCACGGCAGCCCGGATGATATCGGATTCAGTCATCTTCTCCGTATCGCGTCCGACAATCTTGGCGACGGCCGTTCGGGCCTCTGTCAGAGAATCGGATTGAAGAGCCCGTTGCACGGCTACAACATGGTCGAAGAGGTCACGGGCCCCGAGTGTGGTCCAGGCCAGCAGCACTGCCACGAGGCTCCCCCATAATGGATCGACCGAATTGCCGAACCAAATAAGTAGCGCTCCTGCCACATAGGCACCGATTGGCAAGGCGACAGCCAGCATCACGCCTGCCATCCGTTGCTTGACGGGAGACAGTAGGAGTTGATGGACGCGCCGGTCGCACCAGTCGATGAGAGATCCCATCCATCGCACCGGGTGTGGGATCCAGCGCGGGTCACCGATTGCCGCGTCTAAGACGCAGGCCACTGCCAATTCGCCTCCTGTCATCGGAAGAGCACCACGGGAACGATCAGGATAAAAAGAATCTCTGCAACTTCGTTCGTGGCCCCGAGCAAGTCACCCGTTACGCCGTCGAACATGCGGTGGAACCAAACCGTGGAAAGGCGAACCAGCGCTGTACCGATGAGGAGGAGGCACAAGGCCGGCCATAGTCCCAACAACAATGTCAGTGCAAGCCCTGCCGTAAGGGTTGCCAGGCACACATGCCGCCAGGACAAATATGTGAGGAACGGTTGGGCCAAGCCTCCTTCCATCCGTGCAGAGGTGACATGGAACGCCCCCACAACCATAGCCCATCGGCCGACCACCGGCATGCCAAGCAGCAATGCGAGATGCTCGCCCACCGGCAACGTGTTGAACCCGGCATATCGGAGGCCAAGTGCGAGAAACAGTCCTGTGGCCCCGATCGCGCCGATACGCCCATCTCGCATAATAGCCAGACGAGCCTGAGCGGTTCGCCCACCAGCCAGACCGTCCACCATATCGGCCAGACCATCCTGGTGAAGCCCCCGTGTGATGCCGATAAGCAGAAGCATCAACAACACACTCGTGACCTCGGTGGGAAAGACATGCGCCAGGAGCCAATCTGCCGCAACCAACAATGCACCAAGGACACAGCCCACGAGTGGATACCAACTCATGGAGGCAGCCAACTCCTCCGGCTTGGCATCGTGTATCGAACGACTGAGTGGAACCGCTGTGAGGAACTGCCAGGCGAACAGAAACGTTCGCAACACCTCGGTCACGTATTGCGCTCCGACACGCCCGCCTCATCAAATGTGGACATCTCGGTGAGAATCTTGATCGCGGCAAAGACCAAACTCATGCCGAGGCAGGCGCCGGTACCTTCCCCCAGACGAAGATCGAGATCGAATAGGGGCTTCAGTCCAAGATGATCCAGTATCGCCTGATGACCACGTTCGACTGACCGATGGGACGCGATGAGGTAGTCTCTGCAGAGCGGTTGGAGACCCACAGCGATCAATGCAGCTGCGCCGGCGATGAATCCGTCCAGCACCACCGGAATACGAGCCAACGCCGCGCCGAGCATCAGGCCGGCTAACCCGCCGATTTCCAGCCCGCCGACTTTGGAAAGCACCTCCATCGCATTCATTGAATCAAGCCGATGGAGATCGAGCGCACGCTGAATCACTTCGATTTTGTGTGCATGACTGGCGTCGTCAATCCCTGTTCCTCGTCCTGTCACCTCGGAAACCGGTCGACGTGTCATTACGGCTACAATCGCCGAACTGGCGGTCGTGTTGCCAATCCCCATTTCGCCGGTTCCGATCAAGCCGATGCCCTGCTGAACAGCCTCGGTGGCCAGTTCGATCCCTACTTGTAGTGCTTGCTCAGCCTGCGTGGGGCTCATCGCCGGTTCCACCAACAGATTCTTTGTTCCGGGCATGACCTTCTTATGAATGAGTCCTGGAGCC
>DATEPD010000310.1:0-2183 GCA_035273365.1 Nitrospiraceae bacterium
ATCTTTGAGTATATCGAGGTAGACCGCGCTCAGATCCACCGAGCAGAAGTTGTTTAGTGCGTGGAAGATCGCATGAAACTCAAAATCGTCATAGGCCGAATGAACCCTGGAAATCAGCTCGTTCAGCCGATGCAGAGCCCAACGATCCAGTTCAGGCAACTGCTCATACGGGATTCGGTCTTTCTCCGGATCGAAGTCGTATAGATTACTCAGCAAAAAGCGACAGGTATTCCGAATTTTTCGATACGCCTCAATGAGGTGGGTCAGGATTTCAGGAGAGATCCGAATATCCTCTCGGTAATCCTGTGCTGCGACCCAGAGCCGGAGAATTTCTGCCCCCGACTGTTTGATCACGTCCTGCGGTGCAACGACGTTGCCAGCCGACTTGGACATCTTCTTGCCCTGCCCATCGAGGACAAATCCGTGGGTCAGCACAGCCTTGTATGGCGCACGATGATCCGTGACCACTCCGGCCAGCAACGCACTGTGGAACCAGCCCCGATGCTGATCCGACCCTTCGAGATAGAGATTGGCCGGCCACCACTTCCGTCCTTTCAATACCGCCGCATAGCTGACGCCCGATTCGAACCACACGTCGAGGATGTCTCGCTCCTTCTCGAATGCTGTCCCGTCGCAGTTCGAACAGGTCGTGCCCTTGGGCAGGAGATCGGCAGCCGATTGTTCAAACCATAGATCGGCCCCTTTGGCCTCCATCAATGTCGCAATGTGTTCGATCACGGTCGGATCAGCCAGGACAGCCCGGCACCCGACACAGGTGAAACCGGGAATCGGCACGCCCCACACGCGCTGACGCGACAAACACCAATCGGGGCGGTTCTCAATCATTCCGTTGATCCGATCACGGCCATAGGCTGGAATCCATTGAACCCGCTCGATCTCGGCCAGAGCTTCTTTTCGAAGATCGTTCGTCTCCATCGAGACAAACCACTGTTCGGTGGCGCGGAAGATGACGGGATTCTTGCACCGCCAACAGTGCGGATAGGAGTGGTTCAACGACCCATGACCCAGCAAACGTCCGTTGGACTTCAGGAAGTCCACTATTTTTGGATTCGCCTTCAACACATGCTGGCCGGCAAACTCTTTCACCACGTCAGTAAACCGCCCCGCGTTGTCGACCGGCGCCAGAATCTCCAACCGTTCCCCTGGCGTGGCCTTGGCATTGTGCTCAAGGACGAGGATGTAGTCTTCCATGCCGTGACCCGGCGCAATATGAACACAGCCGGTTCCCTGATCGAGGGTCACGAAGTCGCCGAGCAAAATCGGCGAGAGGCCTGTGGTCAGGGGCCGTTGCGTCTCGATCCCTTCGAATCCTTCTCTCCCCTTCTTCACCCCGAACACTCGAGCCCCTTCGAGACTGCAAGCCTTCATCACGCTCTCTAACAATTTCTCCGCAACGATCAGGATCTCGTCGCCAACCTGAACGAATGCATACTCGATATCTCCATGCAGACAGACCGCTTGATTGGCAGGAAGTGTCCAGGGGGTCGTGGTCCAGATGACAACGGAGACCAACTTCACCCCGCCGGGGAACACAATACCGGGAAACGTCTTGCTGAGCACCGTGGGGGACGTGACCAGCGGGAACCTCACATAGATCGAAGGAGAAGTATGCTCTTCATACTCGACTTCCGCTTCGGCCAGAGCCGTCTGGTCCGCTGTGCACCAGAGCACCGGCTTCAGTCCCTTATAGACGCCTCCCCGCTCCACGAATTTACCGAATTCACGAATGATCGTGGCCTCATAGCCGGGATTCATCGTGAGATAAGGATGCTGCCAATCGCCCAAGATGCCGAGCCGCTGAAACTCCTCACGCTGAATTAAGTAAAATTTCTCCGCATACTCCCGGCAGAGTCGACGAATGGCTGGGGTATCGAACGTTCTTTTCTTGTCGCCGAGTTCTTTGAGAACTTGATGTTCGATCGGAAGACCATGGCAATCCCACCCTGGTACATAGGGCACCTGGTAGCCTGCCATCGTCTTCGATTTGATGATAATGTCTTTGAGGATCTTGTTCAGCGCATGTCCAATATGAATGCGGCCATTCGCGTAAGGCGGCCCATCATGCAAGATGTACCGTTGCCGGCCTTTCCCCGCCTCCTGAATCTGTTCGTACAGCCCTTCCCGCTCCCACAAGGCAAGTAGTTCAGGTTCCCGTTGTGGCA
>DATEPD010000311.1:0-5275 GCA_035273365.1 Nitrospiraceae bacterium
CCCCGACGTGAGTTTTCCCGCCACCGTGACCATCATCGGCGATGTGGTAGACCCCACATCAAGAACCATTAAGCTGCACGCGGTGGCCAATAATAAGGATCATCGGCTGAAGCCGGAAATGTTCGCGCGCCTTCATATTGAAGTCGGAGAGTCCACGCTGCTTCTGACGATTCCCCGCGAGGCGGTCTTGGAAGAGAATGGGAAAGAGTTTGTGTACGTCGTCGAAGGGCCCGACCAATATGTAAGACAAGACGTCAAAGTCAGCACAATTTCATCGGACCAGGTGCGTGTCTTGGAGGGCCTGGCGTCGGGACAACGCATCGTGACCAAAGGCGCGGTCTTGGTCAAGGGGCAGGAAGCCAGTTGTCGGCCAACCGAATCACGAGCCTGTCCTCCTCCGTCCGGCACTGCGAAACGATAATGTTCCGCGTGGCGTTTCTCTTCCTTCCAATTGGAATCTCACCACACCCATGATAGCCAGAATCGTTGAACTCTCTCTGCTGCAGCGGGTCATGGTCTGTATCCTGGGGTTTTTCCTCCTTTTCGGCGGGCTTTACGCCTTTCATACCCTCGACGTCATCGCCTACCCTGATCCCTCGGCGCCGATGGTTGAACTGATTACCCAGAAGCCCGGATGGTCGGCCGAAGAGGTCGAACGCCAGATCACGATTCCCATCGAAGTCGCACTCAATGGCATGCCGGGGCTCACGGACGTTCGATCGCTGTCGATCTTTGGGTTGAGCGACATCAAGATCTATTTTGATTTTGGGACGGATATCTTTCGCGACCGCCAGGAAGTGCTGAATCGCCTGACCTCGGTCCAATTACCTCCCGGGACGGCGCCGTCACTGTCGCCCTGGTGGGCGATTGCCGAAATCTATCGGTATGAACTCACGGGGACCGGCGAGACCACGCTCACGGATTTGAAAACGATTCAGGATTGGCAGGTTCGCCGGGAGTTCCGGCGCATCCCCGGTGTGATCGACGTGACGGCATTCGGGGGGACGACCAAAGAGTATCACGTCGATATCGATCCGGGGCGATTGATCAGCTACGACGTCAATCTGTCGCAAGTCATGTCCGCCTTGGCCAATAGTAATGCCAATGTCGGAGGCAGTTATCTGACCATCGGCCCGCAGAGCTACAACATTCGCGGGCTGGGCCTCATCAACGGGATTGCCGATATCGAAAACGTAATGGTAGCCGAAAAAAACGGGACACCGATCTTCATCAGGAACCTGGGGAACGTTGCAGTGGGGTCCCGGGTTCGATTGGGGAAGGTCGGCATCGACGACCGCGACGATGTCGTCGAAGGCGTCGTGCTGCTCCAGCGAGGATACAAGTCGCTCAACGTCCTTGAGAAGGTTCGTGGAAAGGTCGAGGACCTCAATACATGGAAGTTGCCGGCCGGCGTCAAGGTCAAAACCTTTTATGACCGTACGGCCTTGATCCATACGACGGTGGAGACCATCACGGATATTCTGATCAGCGGAGTGACTCTGGTCTTCATCATCTTGTTCATATTCTTGGGGCATTTTCGTGCGGCCCTGATTGTGGCCTTAACCATTCCGCTTTCGTTGCTGTTTACCTTTTCGATGATGGTCCTCATTGGGGAGTCGGCGAATTTAATTTCGCTCGGATCCATCGATTTCGGCATTATCGTGGATGCCACGCTGATCATGGTGGAAAGTATTTTTTTCCATTTGGGGCACGGAAAGACGCAAGGACTGACGGTCGAGCAGCGGATCGTGCGCGCTGCCCGACAGGTGGGACGACCGATCTTCTATTCCACGGCAATTATCGTGACTGCGTTCATTCCACTCTTCACGATGACGGGTGTGCCGGGGAAGATCTTTGCGCCGATGTCCGTCACCTATGGGTTTGCCTTGGTGGGCGCCCTCTTGATGGCCTTTACATTGGCCCCTGTGCTGTGTTCCTTCTTCCTTAGGGGCGCGATTCGGGAAGAGGATACGGTGGTGGTGCGAGTCCTTCGGGGTCTCTACAATCGCATGTTGGAGTGGGCGTTAGATCATCGGACGGCCATTGTCGGCGCCTGCTTCGGGCTTCTGCTGATGACCTTCGTGGTGCTTCGTTCGATTGGAGGGGAATTCATGCCGGCACTGGAAGAGGGGAACCTCTGGGTTCGCGCCACAATGCCAGTGGATGTTTCTTTCGACCAGGCGGCGCGGTTGACGAGCGAGATCCGCCGGTTGTTTCGCGAATCGCCCGAGGTCACGACCGTGGTGTCGCAGCTGGGCCGCCCGGACGACGGCACCGATCCGGTGAGTTTTTCCAATGCCGAGTTCCTGGCCAATCTGAAACCGGAAAGGGAATGGCGGCTCAGGTTGAGTAAAGATATGCTGATCGGGGAAATCGAAGGGCGGCTGAAAGACATTCCCGGAGTCATCTTCAATTTTTCGCAGGTAATTCAGGACAATGTGGAAGAAGCCATGTCGGGTGTAAAGGGAGAGAACTCCATCAAACTGTTCGGACCAGATCTGAAGACGATGGAGTCGATGGCCATGGAGATCGAGCGCGTCATGCAGAAGATCCCAGGTGTGAAGGATCTGGGGATCTTTCGCCTCATGGGACAGCCGAATCTCTTGATCCAGGTCGATCGTGAGGCGATCGCGCGCTATGGGCTACAAGTGGCGGATGTGAATGCCATGGTGCAGGCCGCCATTGGAGGTCAGGCGGTAACCCAGGTGTATGAAGGAGAACGGTTGTTCGATCTCGTCGTCCGGTTTCTTCCCGAGTTCCGACAGGATGTTGATGCAATCGGAAATATCTTGGTCAGCACCCCGGATGGGGCGCGTATTCCCTTGAAGCAGATGGCCTCCATCACGACGCAAACGGGTGCATTCATTATCTATCGCGAGAATAACCAACGGTATATTCCGATCAAGTTTAGTGTGCGGGATCGCGACCTTCAAAGTACCATCGATGAGGCCCAAACTCGCCTCGCCGCTGAGGTGCACCTTCCCGATCGGTATCGCATGGAATGGGCTGGCGAATATGATCAGCTCAAGGAAGAGCAAGCACGATTGGCGATGGTGGTGCCGATCAGTCTGGTCATCATTTTGTTTTTGTTGTACAGCGCCTTCGATTCGATTAAGAATGCACTCCTGGTGTTGAGTACCGTACCCTTTGCACTCGTAGGAGGCGCGGTGTCGCTGGCAGCTACCCATACGAGTTTCAGCATCTCTGCTGCGGTCGGTGTCATTTCGACGCTTGGGGTGGCCATCCTTGGTGGGGTATTATTGATCTCGCGGATTGAAGATTTTCGGAAGACAGGGCTAACCCTTCGAGAGGCCATTCGGAAGGGGGCTGCTGTGCAGATGCGTCCGATCCTTATGGCCACGTTGGGTGCGGCGATCGGGTTCTTACCGGCTGCGCTTGCGACCGGTATTGGATCACAGGCGCAGAAACCGCTCGCACTCGTCGTGGTAGGGGGAATGCTGACGGCAGCGCTGTTAATTCTGGTCGTGTTGCCAGTCTTATATGAAATCGTTCATCGCCGCAGTGCGAATAATTGAGGGGAGAAAGGGGATAACCGTGCAGCAACGATGCGTGGGTCGGTGGGTGATCGTCCTAATGTCGCTGACGTTCGGAATGGCTCAGACCCTGTGGGCTGAGCCCATAGGGCAAGGGTTGGCCATTCCCGTTCAGGTGCCCTATGAGGCGCCTCCGAAGGGACAGCATTTGCCGGCCGAATCCGTCCCGCAGAATACGAAACCGTTGACGGCAGCAGAAACTCAGCGGGCGGAAGCTCTCCTGCCATTACTGGAAGGCAAACAAGAGTTTTGGGCGATCGGGGAATTCGTGCATCTCGGCGAACCATCCGTGCCGGTGCTGGTGAAGGGCCTCACCATGCCGGGACCGCGCATTCGATATAACGTCATTGAAACAATTTCGATGTTGAAGGCAGCGTCAGCGGTTCCGGCACTGGTCGCAGCGGCCAAGGAACCGAATGAGATTCCGCGGGTGCGCGAACATGCATTGAGGGTGGCCGTTCGACTGGATGCGTCCAAAACCGTGGACGCGATCGAGGTGATGGCGAAAGATCAGAATTCAACGATTCGGAAGGCCGCTGCGTTCGAAGCCCGGTATGTCAGAGAGAAGACGGTGATGCCGGTTCTGATCGGGATGATTGCCGATGAGGAACGTTTTGTCGCGCTCTCGGCGGTGCAGTCTCTCTGGATTCTTACCAGACATGAAACCGAGTTTCACGATTGGGAGACGTCGACCAAACAGGACCGACAAGAGTGGACGATTGAGTGGACGGAATGGTGGAACAGCCAAAAGGATACCTTCGAAATGCCGGATCCGAAACGTCCTGCGCGAGCGCGCTAGTCAACTGTTGTTCTCGTTTATTTGGTTTATTTAGTTTCTTTGGTTGAGCGAGACAAACCAGATGAACAAAACGAACCAGACAAACTAGCTTTGCATTGCCTTGCGAGCGTGAAAATTCCTGTGTTATATTTTTATAGTATGGCATCTCGAGTGATTGACAGAAGGATTAGAGGCACGATCTATGCCTAGGCTCCAGATTGCAAAGCTCGGTAATCCCATCTTACGGCAGATTGCGGCGCCGATTGACTCCCGCGAGATTCGTACATATGAGGTGCAGCAACTCATCGACAATCTGCTCGAGACGATGCTGGCTGAACCGGGGATTGGTCTCGCGGCTCCTCAGGTGTCGCGTTCGATTCAACTGGTCGTGATGGCTTGTGAAGGAGAAGGGGACGATGCGTTTCCCCAAACCGTGCTCATCAATCCGAAGATTGTCTTCTATGGTCCGCAACAAGTCGAAAACTGGGAAGGCTGTCTCAGTGTGGATGGGCTGCGGGGAAAGGTGACGAGGCCGTCAGTTGTGAGGGTTCAGGCGTTGGATCGTCAGGGCAAATCAATCGATTTGGAAGCGACCGGTCTCTATGCCGTCTGTATCCAACATGAGATGGATCATCTCATCGGTAAGGTATTTTTGGATCGAATGACCGATATGTCGACACTCACGCAACTCCCTGAATTTACCAAGTACTGGCAACACGAGCCCACTCCCGTTATCTAGCAGGATGCTGAAAGTCCCGCCAGCGCTATTGCAAGGTTAAGGCTGAAGCTAAGGCTGAGAAAACAAGAGCTTGACCGACGCTTAACCTTAACCTCGCCCTCAGCCTTCTTCAGACGCTGCGGCCTTAGTTGGGACAACAAGGCGCGTCCCGGCGCGCCAGGGTTGGGTGGGTGAGAAGGCTGGCCATTTTGAGCATCCTGAAAT
>DATEPD010000312.1:0-6208 GCA_035273365.1 Nitrospiraceae bacterium
CCGATGTGGTGGGGACCGGCGTACTTCTTGAGGAAGCACGCCGTGCCGGCCTGCAGCGATTTTTGCAAGTCAGCACGGACGAAGTCTACGGCAGCGTCGAGACCGGGATGTCGAGCGAGACCGATTGCCTGGCTCCTCGAAGTCCCTATTCTGCCAGCAAAGCCGGCGGAGATCTCTTGACTCTCAGCTACTGGACGACCTATCGGTTCCCTGTAATGGTGACTCGGGGCAGCAATACCTATGGACCGAATCAGTATCCGGAGAAATTCATCCCGCTGTTCGTCACCAATGCGATCGACAACCAGTCTCTCCCACTCTATGGGGATGGACGTCAGCGACGCGATTGGTTGGCTGTGCAGGACCATTGTTCGGCGATCGAGCATGTATTTCTTCGTGGCGAGCCAGGCGCGATCTATAACATCGGCGGAGGCAATGAACGGGAAAATATTACCGTAGCTGAACAGATAGTTGGTCATCTGGGAAAATCCCGCAACCTCATTCGATTGGTGCAGGATCGGCCGGGGCATGATCGCCGCTATGCAGTGGATTGCAGCAAGTTGCGTCGATTAGGGTGGAGCCCTGACGTGTCATTTGAAGAGGGACTGCGAGCGACCATTCAATGGTATCAGGAGCATGAGGACTGGTGGCGGACGATCAAGTCAGGCGAATTTCGCCAGTACTATGAACAGCAGTATCGGCAACGTCTTCAAGAAGCAGGTTGAGGTTGAGGTCAAGGTTGAGAAATTTAGGTCCTTCTCTTAACCTCAACCTTGGCCTTAACCTACTCATGACATGCGTATTCTGATCACGGGTGCTCAGGGGCAGTTGGGTTATGCACTGCAACAGGCCTTCTCGGGGGAAGACCTTATCCCAAAAGATCTGCCGGAGTTTGACCTCACGGAGTCTGACTGTGAATCCCAGATCACGGCTGCACATCCCTCTGCCATCCTGCATGTTGGCGCCTACACGAATGTCGATGAGGCTGAGCGCGATTCCGATCGTGCGCGGGCGGTAAACGCTCAAGGAACAAGGTTTGTGGCCCGTGCCGCGGCGACACTCAATGCGAGACTGATCTATGTATCGACGGACTATGTCTTCGATGGAACCAAGGCGACTCCCTATAGTGAAGAAGACGTGCCCCATCCCATCAATGTGTATGGGCAATCCAAGTACGAGGGAGAAATTGCCGCATTGACTGGTTGCCCCAACACATTGGTGGTTCGAACGGCCTGGCTCTATGGACATGCCGGGAACAATTTCGTGAAAACGATTATGCGGTTGGCGAGGGAGAAACCGTTTCTTGAGGTCGTGGGAGATCAGCGAGGCTGCCCGACTAATGCGGACGATTTGGCTCTAGTCTTGAAAGATCTACTCACGAGTGATTTGCGAGGGATCTGCCATGTGACGAATACCGGCGATTGCACCTGGCATGAATTCGCAGAAGCCATTGTTAAGCGTATGGATCTCTCTACTCCTGTTCAGCCCATTACAACTGCTCAAGCAGGGCGTCTCGCGAGACGTCCCGCATACTCTGTCCTTGCCCAAACTCGCTTGGGTACTCTACGTGCCTTGTTGCCCCATTGGCAGGATGCCCTTGCCCGATTCATGAGGCATGCCCCCCGCCTCGCGTCCACCCCAAGTTAATACGGTGCGGATCGTGCATACTGACCGATCGGTTTACCCTACATTCAGTTTTTAGGTTTGCAGCGCGAAGCATGGACAGGAATATGGCAACAGGTTACATCTAGAGGTCACACGATGGTCCGACGTTCATCCGCCAAAAAGACAACTCCGCCCAGTAAGGTGGCACGCAAACTGCTCAGTGAAATTCGTTTGTTTGCCACCGACGTAGACGGCGTCTTGACGGACGCAGGAATGTACTATGGCGAATCCGGCGATGAATGGAAGAAGTTCAACACGCGCGATGGGATGGGGATCAAACTGTTGCAGAGGGCAGGGATCATTACCGCCATTGTGACGCAGGAGCGGACCAAGCTGGTGGCGCGCCGTGCCGAAAAGCTCGCGATTCCCGAGTTGCACCAGGGGGTGATGGATAAGTTGGCGTTGATTCGGGAAATGGCTGACAGACATGGATTCTCACTCGAACAAGTGGCCTATATCGGAGACGATGTGAATGACCTTGAAGCATTGAAGGCCGTAGGGTTTTCGGCCTCTCCAGCGGACGGGTTGCCGGATATTCTTGCGGCAGTCGATTATGTCTGCCAGAAGAAGGGTGGGGAGGGGGCGGTTCGGGAAATCATTGAGATGATTCTGAAGGCGCAACAGCATCGGTCACGTTAACCGTTATTTGTTCAACGCAACACAAGCAGACGGAAGCATTTATGGTGAAACACGATTCACGTATCACGAATAACGATCTGAAGTCCCATCTCTATCCCGTAATTATGGCCGGCGGCAGCGGCACCAGGTTTTGGCCGCTCAGTCGGCAGTTGTTTCCCAAACAGCTGCTGCGGATTATGGGGGATGAAACGTTGATTCAGCAGACGATGCGTCGGGTGGTGTGTGCTTCGGCGCCAAGCCGCGTGATGATCTCCACGAATCCTGCCCAAGCAGAGTCTATTCGCGTCCAGCTGAGTGAATGGAAAGACGCGCTCACAGATAATTTCGTGCTGGAACCGGAAGGACGCAATACTGCGCCAGCGATTGCCTTGGTGGCGTTAGAACTGGTCCGTCGGGATCCGGATGCCATTTTGGTAGTTGTGCCGGCTGATCATATTGTGAAAGGTCAGCGTGACTTCGATGCGGCCGTGTCCCTTGCCTCGAACCTTGCGGCACAAGGTCTATTGGTCACCTTTGGCATTCAGCCGATTCGCCCTGAAACAGGATACGGCTATATTAAGCCGGACCGGAAGACTGTCCTGGCGAAACAGGGCAAGCTCAAAGGGCATCCAGTAGCTCGATTTGTCGAGAAACCGAATGTCACCAAAGCGGCGCAGTATCTGAAGGCCGGCGATTACTATTGGAACAGCGGGATGTTTGTGTGGCGCGCTGCAACAATTCTTGAAGAGATCCGTCGCCATCAATCGGCTCTCTTTCGTGGGATTGATAAAATCGGTCACCTGATGCAGCAGCATGCATCACGATCTGTGATCGATGAGGAATATCGACAACTGCCGTCGGTGTCGATCGATACGGGGGTGATGGAGAAGTCCACAAAGGCTGCGGTGGTGCCGGTCACCTTTCGATGGTCGGATGTGGGGAGTTGGGGCAGTTTGGATGAGGTGGCGTCGAAGGATAAGGCCGGCAATGTCGTGGTTGGTCGTGTGGTCGATATCGACAGTCAGCGATCGATCGTCTATGGAGATCGCCGAGTGGTGGCCACGATCGGTCTCAAGGACATGGTGGTCGTGGATACGCCTGATGCCACGCTCGTGTGTCCCAAGTCGCGCGCTCAGGATGTGAAAAAAATAGTAGAGATTCTTAAACACCAAGGCGCACCGGAGCATCTAGAACATCTCACCGTTCATCGGCCCTGGGGTTCCTACACCGTCCTCGAAGAAGGCCAGGGCTACAAGGTGAAGCGTGTGACGGTGAATCCAGGGGGACGGTTGTCTTTACAGATGCACCACAAGCGTAGCGAGCACTGGGTCGTGATTGCCGGAACAGCCCGCGTGACCAGGGGGGAAGAGGTATTTGATCTTCAAGTCGGACACAGCACCGGCATTCCGGTGGAAACGCCCCATCGCTTAGAAAATCCAGGTAGCGAGACTCTCCATATCATCGAAGTCCAGAATGGACCCTATTTAGGTGAGGACGACATTGTCAGATTTAAAGATGATTACGGGAGGGGCGTTACTCGTGAATCGTTAACCGTGAAACGCGATAACCGAAATCTGTGATCCATTACGGCCAATCTAGCAGAGGGATATGGGCGATTTCATTATGCGGAAAACATTCAGTTTGCGAGGCAGGCACGGGGCTCATTATATGAAATCATAGATCATCTGACTGTAGCTCAAGAGGAACAATTCATTTCGGATGAGACCTTCACATCGATGCGTGAGGGCGTATTGAGGGCAGTCTCAGTTGTGAACGGGTTCATTCGATATTTATCCAAAGCAAGAAAGTCATCATGCGCTTCACGTTTAACAAATAACGAATAACGAGGGCTATGGGTCTTTTCCGAGAATATGATTTACGCGGCATTGTTGGGGAAGAACTGACCGAATCGATTGCCGAGCAAGTTGGTCGCGCCTACTGCACCTATGTGAAGGATCGTGGGGTGAAGACGATCTCGGTCGGGCGCGATGGAAGACTGAGTTCACCGGCACTCTATAAGGCTCTTGTAGGAGGGCTTCTTGCCGGCGGATTGAATGTGGTGGATATCGGTATTTGCCCCTCGCCACTCGTATATTTCTCCCTGTTTCAGTTGCCGGTTGACGGCGGCATCATGATCACTGGGAGCCACAATGCGGCGGAATACAATGGATTTAAGATCTGCATTGGGAAAGATGCAATTCATGGAGAGGAGATCCAGGCGCTTCGAGCGGTGATGGAGGCTGGTTCTTTTGTATCCGGGGCTGGACAATTATCGGAGCACCCGATCATTCCCGACTATCTGGCCTACATCAAGAACAACTTCAGCCACGTCGATGCGAAACGCCTCCATGTCGTCATCGACTGTGGAAATGGTGTAGCGGCTTTGGTGGCGAAACAGGCGTTGGAGCTCTTGGGCTGCAGCGTCACGGGGCTCTATTGCAATCTCGACGGGAGATTTCCCAACCATCATCCCGATCCCACGGTATTAGAAAATCTTGACGATCTGATCGAAGCCGTCAAAAAGCACAAAGCCGATGTCGGGATCGGCTACGACGGAGATGCCGATCGCATTGGGACCATCGATGAGCAGGGGAATGTGTTGTGGGGCGATCGCCTGATGGTCGTCTACTCGCGCGATATTTTGGCGACCAAGCCGGGGAGTACCATCATCTCAGAGGTCAAATCGTCGCAGAGTCTTTATGATGACATTGCGAAGCAGGGGGGACGACCGATCATGTGGAAAACCGGTCACTCCTTGATCAAGGCGAAGATGAAAAGCGAGCACGCCGTCTTGGCCGGCGAAATGTCCGGACACATGTTCTTCGCCGATCGGTACTTCGGGTATGACGATGCGATTTATGCGTCCTGCCGGCTCGTGGAGATTCTGGCCAAGACCGTTCGATCGCTCTCTGCGTTGGTGGCGGATCTTCCGAAAACATCAGTCACTCCGGAGATTCGTGTAGACGTATCGGACTCCGTCAAATTCAAGTTGGTCGAGCATGTGCAGGGTCGGTTGGCAGACTGTGCAAAGACCCGCGAAGAGCTTGGTCCGGCCAAGCTGGTGATTCGCGAAGTCGTCACCATCGATGGGGTGCGTGCCATTTTCGACGATGGGTGGGGCCTGATCCGGGCTTCGAATACCCAGCCGGCTCTCGTGTTACGGTTTGAAGCTACCTCGCCGGAGAGCTTGACCACGATCCGAACAGTTATCGAAAGCGAGCTCACAGCGGCCAAACAAGCCCTTGGTTGCTAGCAGGATGCTGAAAAATTCCGTAAGCTTCGTTCTCACTTCGCTCAGAGGCTCAATGTACCGAAGCGAACGCCTCGGCTCTTCGCTCACTGCGGCCTTGCTGAACGGCCTTTTTGAGCATCCTGCGTGGTGTACTCCTGATATTCCAGACGTGCAGACCAACAGTAGTTCCGGCGATCCCACAGACCTTTTCCACGGCCTGCTAGTCGTTATCAGCCAGTGAGTCTCTCTGTACGAGATGTGCGGTGTCCTACCTGGCTCGTATTGGCATGGCTGATATCTTGCGCCACGATCGGCACGGACTCATGGGCTGGGCCTAGCGACCCCGCATCAACGGGACGCTTCCAAGGCGGAGAACAACTCACCTACGATATCTCTTGGCTCAATATCACCGCTGGTACAGCCGTGATGGCGGTCAGTGATGCCAGGACGGACGGAGACCGGCCGCTGATTAGATTGCTCACCACGGCACAGTCGAGGCCCGTGATTACGAAATTCTTTCCCGTGGATAACCGGGTAGAGTCGATTGTGGATCCCGCCACGCTGCTTCCGGAGCACTTGAACTTCAGGCGGCGAGAAGGGAAGAAGAAAGAAGATCTCGAGTACACATTTCATCAGAAAGAGGGACGGGTCACTGTTGCGAAAGGCGGAACGACTGAAACTTTGGAGATGCCGCCG
>DATEPD010000313.1:0-8946 GCA_035273365.1 Nitrospiraceae bacterium
GGTACGCCAAATTTTGCGGTGGCCTCTCTTGAAGCCTTGTTGAAGTCGAACGATTCTGTTGTCGGTGTGGTCACTCAACCGGATCGTCCGAAAGGGCGAGGGCAAACCCTCACGCCGTCCCCGGTGAAACTTCTCGCCCAGCAACAACAGATTCCTCTCCTGCAACCACTCAAGATGAAGGATCCTGAATTTCTTCGGACTCTGGCCGGATGGAAACCGGACCTGATTGCGGTCGCGGCGTTCGGGCGCATCCTGACACCAACGATCCTCTCACTTCCTTCCCGCGGTTGTATCAATGTGCATGGGTCCCTTCTTCCAAAATATCGCGGCGCTGGTCCGATCCAGTGGGCCATTATCAATGGCGAAACGGAAACAGGCATTACGACCATGCTCATGGATGAGGGGATGGACACCGGTGCGATGTTGCTCCAAGAGGCCATCCCTATTACACCGGACGATACCGCCGACACCCTTTCGCCACGGTTGGCTGAGCTCGGAGGCAGACTGCTGGTCGAGACGATTGCCCGCCTCAAGGCCGGCACACTCGCACCCCGGCCGCAAGATGCGTCGCAGGCGACCTTTGCGCCGTTGTTGAAAAAGGAAGATGGTGTGATTGATTGGGCGTTGCCGGCGACGGCTCTGGCCAACCGTATCCGCGGACTCTCTCCCTGGCCAGGAGCCTATACCACCGTAGCGGGAGGTGACCGTTGGGCAATCTGGCGCGCGCGAGCACTCCCGGGTCCTGTGACACAACCTCCCGGTACGATCATCGCTGTGACCACCGATGCGATTCACGTCGCGACCGGGGAGGGAGTCCTTGCCGTGACGGAACTGCAGCCAAAGAATAGCCGTCGCATGGCCGTATCTCAATACTTAACAGGCCATCCGACTGCTGTTGGATTGCAGTTAGGAGGACCGGTGCTTTCCTAGCCGATCATCACCCAACCGGATTCTCCCTGTTGCGAGTCCCCTATGGCATCTGGATCTCGATCGCTGATCACTGCCCAGACTGCATCGTCAGCCCGTGCGATTGCCCTCTCGCTCTTGGTAGAGTCAGTGAAGAGTGAGGAGGGGATCGATGTTTTGTTAGATCGCGCGCTCGCGCGATGCTCGTTCGACAGCAGGGAACGGGCCCTCACAGTGGAGCTCACCTACGGCGTCTTGCGGAGGCTTGCGACCATCGATTGGCGGCTTGAGCCAGTGCTGGACAAGCCCCTTCTTCGCCTTCCTGTAGCCGTGCAGATGGTACTCCGGCTTGGGGCCTACCAACTCCTCTTTCTCGATCGTATTCCGGAGTCTGCCGCTGTTAACGAATCAGTTAACTTATCCAGAGCCTTTTCACCTACACTTGGCAGGAACTGGAGTGGGTTCGTCAATGCGGTTTTGCGCGCACTCTTGCGCTATCCGGCTCCGCCCTGGCCCAGCATGGAGCATGATGCCGCGCAAACCCTAGCGGTGCGGTATTCGGTTCCAGCCTGGCTCAGTCGTCGATGGGTAGAACGTCTGGGCGTCGCTTCAGCTGAAGCGGCCTGCGAGGGGGTCAGCCTCGCACCACCGCTGACACTTCGGGTGAACCGGCTGATCACGACCAAGGAAGCACTGCTCGAAACATTCGCACGGCTGGGTATCTCGGCCAAGCCGACCAGCGTGAGTCCATTCGGCATTCTGCTCGAAGATGGAGGCCTCGTGCCTTCGCTCCCGGGATTTCATGAGGGTGCCTTTTATGTCGAAGATGAAGCCGCGCAATTGATTCCTCCCCTCCTCGATCCTCAGCCTGGTGACATTGTGCTCGATGCCTGCGCGGCGCCGGGAGGGAAATCAACTCATTTAGCCAGTCTGATGCACAACAAGGGATCCATTTATGCTGTCGATCGAAAGGGGACCAGGGTAGATCTCTTGCGAAGTAATTGCCGTCGACTGGGGGTCAACATTGTTGTGCCGATGGTCGGCGACATTCGGCAGCCGCACAAATGGGTTCCCATGATCAAGGCAGCAAGGCCTCCTTCCGTGAAGAATGCCAGAGTGGGTGAACAATCGGTCGATCGGATTTTGGTCGATGCGCCCTGCAGCGGGCTCGGCGTGTTACGGCGACATCCTGAAGCGAAGTGGCGGAAAGGCGAGCAGGCATTCTCTCGACATCATGCGCTCCAGTGTCAAATCCTTGAAGCGGTGGCTCCATGCTTGCGACCAGGCGGGGTGCTGGTCTATAGTACTTGCTCGACGGAACCGGAAGAAAACGAAGACGTCATCGAAGAATTCTGTCATGCCCATGCGGAGTTCAAGCGTGAGTCCATCGTGCCCTGGCTCCCGCCTGCGGCACAAGGGTTCGTCACTGAACAGGGTGCCCTTTCAACAGTGAGTAATCAGTTTTCAATGGACGGATTTTACGCCGCACGACTAAAGAAGGTCTGGTGATGGCACGTATTGCGCCCTCGATCTTAGCTGCTGACTTTGCCAGATTGGCCGAAGAAGTGGCAGCTGTAGAACGCGCGGGGGCTGACTTCCTGCATATCGATGTCATGGACGGGCATTTCGTGCCGAATTTGACCATCGGCCCGCCGATCGTGGCGGCCCTCAGAAAAGTCACCAAGTTGCCGCTTGATGTCCATCTCATGATCACCAATACCGACGCGTTCATCGCAGAGTTCGCCGAGGCTGGAGCGGATTATCTCACAGTTCACGTGGAAGCCTGTCCGCATCTCCATCGCACGGTGCAATCGATCAAGGAACGAGGTGTCAAAGCAGGGGTCACTCTGAATCCGGCTACCTCCCTTAGCACGATTGAGGAAATTCTCCCGGATGTCGATGTGGTGTTGATCATGTCGGTCAATCCTGGCTTCGGCGGTCAAACCTTTATCAGGTCCTGTCTTCGGAAGATTTCCTCGGCGCGTGCCATGATCGATCGGGTCGGAAGTCACGCATTGCTCGAAGTGGACGGCGGCGTGAAAATCGACAATGCGGCTCAGGTATTGGCTGCGGGAGCAGATGTCTTGGTCGCCGGATCGGCTATTTTCTCCAGCCGTGATTATGCCGCAACGATCGCGGCAATGCGCGCAGCCGGTCAAACTTCTTCCAGGACGCCGAAGCGCGTCTCCGCTCACCGATAGGTCGCGCGGGTGGACATTTCTTCCCTCATCGATAGCCTTCATCCCCTCGAAGTCAAAGTTCTCTCGACTTTTGGGTCAAATCCCACCGCAGTGCTCCAGACGGAACAGTTGGCGCAGTCGTCCGGGTTAGAGCCCTCGCAGTTGAGTATGGCGGTCGAATGGTTGATCGCCAAATCATTGCTCACCGTCGATTCCGAGACCGTGACACCCAATGTCTCGCTCACCAAAATCGGGGAACTCTATTTTGAAAAGTACTCGCCGATCGAACGGGTGCTGTCTGCTGCTCGCGATGCGGCCAAAACCGGCAAGCGTCTGACCATTCAGGACATTCAATCTCGTGAAGGGCTTGAACCGACCGAGGTAAGCGGTGCGATCGGGCGGCTCAAAAAAGAAGGCGCGCTCCTCATCATTCAAGGCGGCTGTATCGAATCGACCGGCCGACCGAGCCAGACAGCGGAGACGATGCGGGGACTCCTGCAACAGCTTCATGGGGCACCTCGCGAACTGCGGGCATTTCCCGAAGCACAACAGCAAGTCATACAAGATCACGCCGTCAAACGCGGGAATGCACGGGAACCCTTCCGAGTTGATGATCGGGTGGCCAGAGCGCTCAAGCTTTCCGTAACCGGTATCGAGGTGGCCCAGCAGCTCTCTCGGCAGGGGACCGCGGAAGAGGTCTCTCAGCTGACACCCGAACTTTTGAAAGACGGAAGCTGGAGGATGAAACGCTTCCGTAAATACACAATCAGTCTTCGCGCGCCCCGAATTGCGCCGGGCAAACGGCATCCCTATCGCGAGTTTCTCGACACGGTGAAGACAAAGCTTGTGAGCATGGGATTTCAGGAAATGCGGGGGTCGCTCGTGGAGACCGAATTTTGGAATATGGACGCTCTCTTCATGCCGCAGTTCCATCCGGCACGCGACATCCATGACGTCTACTTTGTCAAGGAACCAACGCATGCCTCGTCGATTCCGGAACCGTTCTTGTCTCATGTCGCGCATGCGCACCAAAATGGCGGTGAAACCGGTTCGACGGGGTGGAACTATCCCTTCGATGCGGAGCGCGCGCGTCGGCTCGTCTTGCGGAGTCAGGGAACGGCCGTCTCAGCCCATACACTGGCGGCTCAACCAGCGGTGCCGGGAAAGTATTTTTCCATCGCCCGTTGCTTTCGCTACGATCAAGTCGATGCGACGCACGCGACCGATTTCTTCCAAGTCGAAGGGATCGTGCTCGGCGAAGACATCAACTTTCGCACATTGCTCGGCCTGCTGAATCTCTTTGCCCGTGAGGTGGCGCAAGCCAAGGAAGTCAAATTTCTCCCAGCCTACTTCCCTTTCACCGAACCGTCGGTCGAGCTCCACGTGCGCCATCCGAAGCTTGGATGGATGGAGCTCGGAGGAGCCGGGTTGTTCCGACCTGAAGTGACCCTTCCGCTAGGCGTGACCGTTCCAGTGATTGCGTGGGGATTAGGACTCGATCGCATGGCGATGATCGCCCTCGGCATCCACGATATTCGTGAGTTGTTCACCGACAATCTTGATCTGATTCGTTCGACCAGAGGCGCCCCCTAGGTGTCAGATGCCCACGATTACTATTTTTAAACGAGATCTCGAGGGGTTGCTCGCAGGGCCGGGCGAGGTGCACCAACCCATCACCATGGAGCAACTCGAAGAATCGTTGATGCTCGTAAAAGGCGAGTTGAAGGGTCAGAACCCCGACACCGGTGAACTGCGAATCGAGCTGCAGGACAGCAACCGTCCCGATCTCTGGTGCTGCGAAGGGATCGCGAGGCAAATTCGGGTGAAGCGGCTAGGCTCCCTCGCGAAGTACGATTTTCTCACGAGCAATTCAACATCGCCAAAGCAACTGAACGTGGCTCCTGGTCTGGAGGAAATCAGGCCCTACGTGGCAGCCTGTGCTGCGACAGGCTACCGTGTGACCCAGGAGGGTCTCGCTCAGCTGATTCAGACACAAGAAAAACTCGCAGAGATGTTCGGCCGTAAACGCCGGACCGTGTCGATCGGACTCTATCGCCTCGCAGCCATCGAGTTTCCAGTCACCTATGATTTGGTGAGACCGGACGAAGTCTCTTTCACGCCGTTGGGCATGAACACGGTCATGACGCTGGGGGAGATGTTGCTCGTTCATCCCAAGGGTCTGGAGTTCGGAGGGATTCTCGCGGGACATGATCGTCTCCCCTTCTTGCGCGATGCGAAGCATCAGGCCCTTTCCTTTCCGCCGATCATCAATAGTCGTGAAGTCGGAGAAGTGCTTGTGGGAGACGACGCGCTATTCGTCGAGGTGACTGGCACTGATCTCTCGATGGTCGTCTTGACCCTCAACATTTTTGCAGCCAATCTTGCGGATCGTGGCGCTGTAATTGAGCCGATTGAAGTTCGATATCCCTATAAGACCGCGCTCGGCAAGGCCATCATGACTCCACACAATTTCGGGAAATCACGGAATCTTTCCGTCAGCACGATCGAACAGGCCCTTGGCCAGGCGCTCGGCGCCCATGAAGTCGCAAAGGCCCTCACGGCCTATGGGTATCAGGTGACACCCAGAGGTAAAGAGGTGCGGGTCACGCTTCCGCTCTACCGGCAGGATCTGATGCACGCGATGGATGTCGTCGAGGATGTCGCGATCAGTCGCGGGTACAGCGATTTTATGCCTGTCATGCCCTCCCAGTTCACGGTCGGGGGATTGTCGCGCATTGAGGAGGTCTCCGACCATATCAGGGCTCTCATGGTCGGTATGGGCTTCCAGGAAATTATTTCCAATATTCTCGGTTCGCCCAGGGATCTCCGCGATGCGATGAGGCTGGAAGGAACCGAGTGGGGAAAACTTGTCGAAGTAGACAATGTGATGTCCCAGAGCTTTTCTGCTCTTCGACAATGGATGCTTCCTTCGTTACTTCGGGTGGAAGCAGCATCGAACCGAGCGTTTTATCCCCATCGAATGTTCGAGGCGGGTGAAGTGGCACGTCACGATCTCACGCAGCCCCAAGGATCGCGCACCGTGATGGTGCTCGGTGGGATGATCGCCCACGCCGATGCGCATTTCTCCGAGGCCCACTCTTGTCTGGACGCATTGTTTTACTATGTGAACCAAACATACGGCCTGGAACCGATCCACCATCCTTCATTTCTCGTTGGACGAGTGGGGAGCATTGTGTCTGAAAAAAAACACATCGGTGTGATTGGGGAACTTCACCCGGAAGTTCTCGAACGATGGCAGATCGGCATTCCGGCCGTCGCGTTCGAAATCGATCTGACGGAACTCGCAGAACGGTCTTGAGGCCTACGCCCGTCGGCGCATTCCTCAAGACGTTACGTCCTCATCCAGCCAATTTTTCGAAGAGTATTTTCGGCAGGCAACCGCGGTTACGCCCCAGCAGGGGCGAGGTGCTGCTTGGCAAGACCGACCAGCTGCTCGAAACCCGTAGCATCCTTGATCGCCATATCGGACAAGACCTTCCTGTCCAAGAGGATATTAGCCTTCTTCAGGGCATTAATAAATCTGCCATAGGTCAGTCCATGCGCACGAACTGCCGCGTTGATGCGCGCAATCCACAAGGCGCGGAAATCCCGTTTCCGGTTTTTCCGTCCGGTATAGGCGTATGCCTGACCCTTATCAACTGATTCTGTTGCGGTGCGAAACAGCCGGCTCTTTCCTCCATATTGTCCTTTCGCCAGTTTCAGCCGCTTCTTCCGCCGATGTCTTGTTTTGGGGCCACCTTTAGCGCGAGGCATGAGTCAGTACTCCTTTTGGTTGACGCGATGGATATATTCCAAGTTAGCTGTAGGGTAATAAGCGATCCAGTGCCTGAATCCTGGTCTTATCCACGAGAACTGTCCCACTCAGTCGGCGTTTCCGGTCCTGCGTTTTACTGGTAAGGATATGGCGTTTTCCCGCCTTTCGACGGATCAATTTCCCTGAGCCGGTGCGGGTAAACCGCTTCTTGGCTCCACTATGCGTTTTCATTTTTCTCTTCATGATCGGTGATTCCTTTGTGTAATAGTATTCGGGCCGATTGTCCTACTTCGGAGCCACGATCATGATCAAGCTTCGACCTTCCATGCGTGGAGCATACTCAATCGTGCCTATCTCTCCCAACTCTGCGATGACCGTGTTCATGAGTGTCCGACCCATCTCCTGATTCGCCATCTCACGGCCGCGGTATGTCAAGAGGACTTTGGTCTTGTTCCCATCGGCCAGAAATCCCTTAATCTGTCGAATCTTAATCTCCAAGTCATGCTTATCTGTCCGAGGGCGCAACTTAATCTCTTTGACCTGCGTCGACTTTTGATGGCGCCGGTTCTGGTGGTCCTTCTTGCTCAGCTCGAACTTGTATTTCCCGTAGTCCATAATGCGGCACACGGGAGGCACTGACGTAGGTGCGACCTCGACAAGGTCATAGCCGTTTTCTTGTGCCTGTTTAAACGCATCCGCCGTGAGGAGAATGCCGAGCTGTTCGCTATCCGGACCGATCACCCTTACTTCCCGCACCCTGATTTCCCGATTCACTCGTAGTTTGGGGACGATAAGCCACCTCTATTGTATTAGTGAATGTTGCTGCCTGCCGGCTTGAGGTCTGCACGGAGCAGGTCGAGCGCTCCCGCGACGGTCATGCTGCCGAGGTTCGCTCCGCTACGGCCTCGTATGGCCAGCGTTCCACTCTGCACTTCCCGGTCGCCAACCACAAACATAAATGGAACCTTCGCCTTCTCCGCTTCTCGAATTTTGAGCCCAATTTTTTCATTCCGAAGGTCTGCCTCAGCGCGGAACCCTGCAGCCTTTAATTGGCTTACGACCTCGGCGACGTAAGGCCGCTGATTGTCCGTAATGGACATGACCATCGCCTGAACCGGGGCGAGCCAAGTTGGGAACGCGCCGCCGAAATGCTCAATTAGAATGCCAAAGAACCGTTCAATCGATCCCATCAAGGCACGATGGATCATGATCGGTTGGTGCACCTTGCCATCTTCCCCAATATACCCTAATTCGAATCGTTCGGGATTATTGAAATCGACTTGAATAGTCGAACATTGCCAGGACCGCCCCAGGGCATCTTTAATTTTGATGTCGATCTTGGGCCCATAGAAGACACCTTCTCCCGAATCGACCTGGTAGGCAACCCCTCGTCCCTTCAACGCGGCTTCGAGCGCGCTCGTGGCTTGGGCCCAGCGTTCTTCCGAGCCGACGGACTTTTCCGGCTTGGTCGAGAGGTACACTTCAAATTCGGTGAACCCGAAGGTCCCGAGAATAAAGAATGTGAAATCTAGGACTTGGCTGACTTCGCTTTCAATCTGATCCGGCCGGCAGAACAGATGCGCATCGTCCTGTGTGAATCCGCGAACCCGCAACAGACCATGGAGGACGCCGGTCCGTTCGTATCTGTAGACAGTCCCCAGTTCGCCATAACGGATGGGGAGGTCTCGGTAACTGCGTAGATGTGACTTGTAGATCATGATGTGGAACGGACAATTCATCGGCTTGAGCTGGTATTCGCTATTTTCAACCTTCATGGGAGCGAACATGTTGTCGCGGTAGTAGTCGACGTGGCCGCTGGTCTTCCAGAGGTCCAAGCGAGCGACATGAGGGGAGTACACTAGTTCGTAGCCATGTTGAATATGCTGGTCTCGCCAAAAATTTTCAATTAAGAGCCGGATTGTCGCGCCCTTCGGATGCCAGAGCACCAATCCGGGGCCGATGTCATCCTGGACCGAGATCAAATCGAGCTCTTTACCGACCTTTCGATGGTCTCGTCGTTTAATTTCTTCCAATCGCGCGAGATGGGCGTCGAGCTCCGCCTGAGTCGGGAAGGAGGTCCCATAG
>DATEPD010000314.1:0-4850 GCA_035273365.1 Nitrospiraceae bacterium
CGCGCGTCCGGCAGGGCGACATCGTCGCCGCGCTCGCGTCACACATCGACGAACAATTTACGAGAGCGTCACCGGCTCGTGACAACTGACATGCAGCCGGGCCGCGGCGCTGGATTCTTTAAGAAAGATTTCTAAGTAACCATCACTATTGACGAGGGCTTGGGGGCTCTGCGCATCCCCTTGACTGTAGCTTGCCACTAATCTGTCGATCAAACATCCAGCTACGCGGATCAAGGGATTTGGCCTCTTGGTCAATTCTTGCACTTCCTTGATGTTTCGTGTCGTGAGATTGGTGATGAGATTTCCGAAACGATCAATATGGACGATCTCTCCCACCAAGGCCATGACATCCCACTTTGGCTTCAAGATCGTGAAGGTCTTGCAGTCGTCGATGAGCCGCCCAAAGGATGCGAACGGTTGTTGTGCGGTCAGCCACGCCGCAGCCGGGGCGAAGAGATCGCGGCCGTCGAAGGTGCGACCTGGTGATGTCAATCGGTAGTTCGCATTCTCAATCTCCCGCACTTCCATCTCGCTGTCTTCGGCAAGGATCGGCGTCAAGAGGCCGTTGTCGGGAGCCAGAAAGAAGTAGTGCTCACTCTTCGCGATGAGAGGGCGCCGCGCACTGCCGACACCAGGATCGACGACTGCCACATGCACCGTGCCCTTCGGAAAACATCGATAGCAGGATTTAAGAAGATAGGCGGCGTCTTCAACTGAATGGGTCGGCACCTGATGAGTCAGATCAACGAGAGTGGCGTGTGGATTGATGGTGAGGATCACCCCTTTCATACTCGCCACGAACGCGTCTCGATCGCCGAAATCGGTCAACAGCGTGATGAGCCCAGAAGGCTGCAGCATGCTAGCCTGCATTATTCATGGCGGTTCGTTGCGAAATCGAGACCATCAAGACAGGCACGCGGAGCCTGGGGACTGGCTCCGCCGTCTACGTCGGTGCCAATCCCGTTGCTCTCAGGACAGGGACAGGCGCCAAGAAAAAGAACGCCAGTTCCCAACAGTATGTTGACCGACCGAACGGCGAGCCGCGTTTGCAAGGTCGAGCGCCCATTCCATGATCTTGGCACGAAGAAAGAGTTCAACAGCTGATGATTCTGATTTCCATCCGCGATTGCAGCAGAAGTGTTCATGAATAATGCGAGCTAGAGCTCCTCGAAGCGAATCTCCACCACCTCGTATTCGACCGTCTTGACCGGTGTCGTGACCTCGACGAAATCGCCGACTCGCTTTCCAATCAATGCCTTACCGACCGGGGATTGAATTGAAATGCGGTTCACTTTCATATCGGCTTCATCCTGTCCCACCAGCGTGTATTCCCGCTTCGATTGAGTCTCCTGCTCAATCAGAAGTACCGTAGCGCCGAACACGATAGTCTCAGAGATGCGCCCGGCAGTTTCGATGATACGGGCGTCGGCCAATTTCGCCTGTAATTCTACGATACGGGACTCAATGAATCCCTGGCGTTCTTTCGCAGCATCGTACTCCGCATTTTCACTCAAATCGCCATGAGCGCGCGCCTCGGCAATGGCTTCGATATTTTTAGCGCGCTCGACTTTGCGCAGACGATCAAGCTCTGCTTTGAGCGCTTCGTGTCCTTTCTTCGTGATCGGTGTCGGCATCGGTACTCGTGTCCTCTATGAGTGGTGGTGATACTCCTGCAGCGACCGAATGGTGAGTTCCTTCTTAAGAATGGCTTCAATGCCCATGACCGCCGCTCGTGCCCCCCGTATCGTCGTATAGTAGGCCAGGCCTTTGTTCAGAGCTTCCCGACGGATCGACAATGAATCGGCATGTGACGATGCGGTACTCACAGTGTTCACGACCAAGGCCACCTGCCCATTCTTGATATGGTCGACAATATGAGGACGACCTTCCATGACCTTGTTCACGGTTTCCGCCTGAACCCCATGATTCCGCAAATACGCCGCCGTCCCACTCGTAGCTTGGATGTTAAATCCCAGCCGCTGGAGCTGTTCTACGACCTCCAGAGCCGCCGGGCGATCACTCTCCTTCACGCTGATGAACGCCGTACCTCCCTTCGGCAGCGGAGCGCCAGCTCCGGCTTGGGCCTTCGCGAAGGCCCATCCGAAATCCTGGTCGACGCCCATCACTTCCCCTGTGGACTTCATCTCAGGACCTAAGAGAACATCCACCCCCGGAAACTTATTGAAGGGAAAGACGGACTCTTTCACGGACAAGTGTGAGGGGGTCGGGGCTTCGATGAACCCCAGCTCCGAAAGGCTCTTGCCCACCATGGTCTTCATAGCCAGCTTGGCAAGCGGCACACCGATGGCTTTGCTGACGAACGGTACAGTTCGCGAACCGCGAGGATTGACCTCCAACACGTAGATCGTTTCGTCTTTGACGGCAAATTGTGCATTCATCAAACCGATGACGCCGAGCTCCAGAGCCAACGCCTTCATTTGCCGACGAATCTCTTCGACCACGCTCCGGCCGAGCGAATAGGGCGGCAACGAACAGGCCGAATCCCCCGAATGCACCCCGGCTTCTTCGATATGTTCCATGATCCCGGCCACCACGACGTTCGTCCCATCTGAAATAGCGTCGGCATCGACTTCAATCGCATCCGAAAGATACTTGTCGATCAGCACAGGATGTTTCGGCGAGGCCTTAACAGCCGACTTCATATACTCTAGCAAGCCGGATTCGTCGTAGACGATCTGCATGGACCGCCCACCCAACACATACGAAGGCCGCACCATGACCGGATAACTGATCTGCAAGGCGATCCGCTGGGCTTCGTCTACCGATCGCGCCATGCCACTCTCCGCCTGACGAAGCCCGAGCGTATTCAAGAGGTCGCGAAATCGTTCTCGATCTTCCGCGCGATCGATCGCTTCGGGACTCGTACCCAAAATATGGACCCCAGCTTTGGACAGGGGCAGCGCGAGCTTGAGGGGCGTCTGCCCGCCGAACTGCAACACGACCCCCAACGGCTGTTCACGCTCGACAATGTTCCGGACGTCTTCCTCGGTCAATGGCTCAAAATAGAGTCGGTCCGAAGTATCGTAGTCGGTACTCACCGTTTCGGGGTTACAATTCACCATGATCGACTCGATACCCTCTTCGCGAAGCGCCATGGCCGCATGGACACAACAGTAGTCGAATTCAATTCCCTGCCCGATTCGATTCGGCCCTCCACCGAGGATAATCACTTTCTTCCGGTCTGTCGGGCGAGCCTCACATTCGCTTCCGTACGTCGAATAGAGATAGGGAGTATGCGCTTCGAACTCGGCAGCGCAGGTGTCGACCCGTTTATAGGTCACCTGTCTTCGACCCTGACCGGCCTTTGTGCGCTGCTTTCTGACCGAGGCTGAGGTCATACCGGTGAGGTGTGCAATCCGGTCGTCAGAAAAACCCAACTCCTTGGCTTCCCACAAAAGCGACTCCTCAAGGGCAGATGATTTCTTTCCCCCCTGACCGACCAGTAAGGCCTCAAATTGCATCAGATCTCGGATCTGCTCCAGAAACCAAGGATCGATCTTTGTTAGGGCAAACAGGTCGTCATTGGACAGGCCAAGACGTATCCCATCCGCGACATGCCACAGTCGCTCGGAGATCGGGGTCCGCAGAGATTGGCGTACCCGCTCGATCGCTTGTTGCCGATCAATGCCTTGAGGAATGCCGCGATCCAAGCCTTCCCGCGAGGAGAGTCCGTTCATATTCAACTCCATTGAACGAATCGCCTTCTGCAAAGACTCTTTAAAGGTCCGCCCAATCGCCATCACTTCGCCCACTGATTTCATCTGCGTCGTGAGGGTGGGATCGGCCCCTCGGAACTTTTGGAAAGCAAAGCGCGGGATCTTCACCACCACATAGTCGATCGTAGGTTCGAATGAGGCTTTTGTCACACCGGTGATGTCGTTGGTGATTTCATCCAATGTATAGCCCACGGCAAGCTTCGCCGCAATTTTGGCGATGGGAAATCCGGTCGCTTTGGAGGCAAGTGCAGAACTCCTCGACACACGCGGGTTCATTTCGATGATCACCATGTCGCCGTTTTGAGGATTCAGGCCGAACTGAACATTGGATCCGCCTGTATCGACGCCGATCTCACGCATGATCCGAACCGCAGCATCCCGCATGCACTGATACTCCTTGTCCGAGAGCGTCATGGCCGGCGCGACCGTGATGCTGTCACCCGTGTGCACCCCCATCGGGTCCAGATTCTCGATCGGGCACACAATGACGACATTGTCTTTGAGATCCCGCATCACCTCAAGTTCGTATTCTTTCCACCCGATCAAGGATTCCTCGATTAAGAGTTGGCCAACGGGACTCATGGCCAAGCCCCACTCGACAATCTTCTCAAACTCTTCCCGGTTGTACGCAATATTTCCCCCGGTCCCGCCCATGGTAAACGACGGTCTAATGATCGCCGGAAATCCGATGTGTTCGAGAATCTTGATAGCACCTTCACGGTTATGCGCCGTGCCACTGGCCGGCACTCGCAAGCCAATCCGCTGCATGGCATGTTTGAAAGCTTCGCGATCCTCGGCCTTATGAATCGCCTCGGCAGACGCACCGATCAGCTTGACCTCATATTTTTCGAGGGTCCCCCGCTTGACCAATCCCATCGTCGTGTTCAATGCGGTTTGCCCTCCCATGGTCGGAAGCAGGGCGTCGGGTCGTTCGCGCTCGATCACTTTTTCGACGACCTCGATTGTAATCGGCTCCACATAGGTCCGATCCGCCAATTCAGGATCGGTCATGATCGTCGCAGGGTTGCTGTTGATGAGAATCACCCGGTAACCTTCTTCTTTGAGCGCTTTACAGGCTTGCGTACCGGAATAGTCAAATTCGCAGGCCTGGCC
>DATEPD010000315.1:0-2262 GCA_035273365.1 Nitrospiraceae bacterium
CGTCCGCCCCAAACGTTGCGCGACGGTCGAGGCTACAGCACGACCCACCGGTACAGACCCTGTGAACGAGATCAACGGGAACCGATTGTCCCGGACCATTGTCTCTGCGATGGTCTTCTCGGGCGTCACGATCAACGAGAAGATCCCCCGGTAGCCCTGTTGTTCCATCACTCGGTTGCACAGCTGCTGCACCGCAATCGCGCAGAGCGGCGCTTTTGGCGAGGGCTTCCACACCACCGTATCTCCGGCAATCGCAGCCAGGAAAGCATTCCAGGCCCAAACCGCGACGGGAAAATTGAAGGCGGTGATTACGCCGACTGGTCCGAGCGGATGCCATTGCTCCGACATCCGATGCTGAGCCCGCTCGGAATGCATCGTTGTGCCATACAACATGCGCGACTGGCCCACGGCAAAGTCCCCCATGTCGATCATTTCTTGAACTTCGCCATCCCCCTCCGCTTTGATCTTGCCGACTTCGAGAGACACCAGCGAGCCAAGCAGGTCTTTGTGTTCCCGCAGCGCGGCACCGATCAGCCGAACGAGTTCTCCCCGCTTGGGAGCCGGGACGAGCCGCCATTGCTGAAATGCCGCAATGGACTCCCGCACGATGTGCTCATAGTCATCGGCCGAACAGGGACGAATTTGCGCAATCATCTCGCCGGTCGCCGGATTCACGGAATCCAGCAGCGATGTGTCCTTGCCGGAGGCCCACCAATGGGCCCCAGTGCTGCCACCAGTGTTGATCGCGCTCAAGCCCAATCCTTTCAGGATCTCAACGATGGACATCATCGGTAAGAGGCTCCAAACCGATTCTTGAGCACGTCTTGTAGCAGAAACGATTCCTGGGTCACGAATCCCTTGTACTGTGTGGGCGCAGCAAGCACGAGATCCGCCACGGCACAGAGGCTTGAGGCGGTCGTCACTTGAATGGCGGACCACAGTTTCCCTTTTATACATTGGGGATAGATCTTTTTCACATAGTTCTCCTCGAACAAGGTCCCTTCCCGCGTCCCCATCACGGAAGCATAGATCAGCACAACATCTTGCAGTGTCTGGGGAATTGCCTGTTCGAGAATTCGTTTGAGCATCTCACGATCCTCGTTCAGTTTGAGATCTTTCATCAACAGGGAAATCTTGTCGCAATGGCCAGGGTATCGCAGCGTCTTGTAATTCATGGTCCGGACTCTCCCTGCATAGGTATCCGCCAACGTTCCCAATCCACCTGACGTGTTGAACGCTTCGTACAGGAGTCCATCGACCTCGATCGTCTCATACCCTTCGAGAGGCAGGAGAGACACCTTCTCTCCCCCCTCAATTCCATAACAGATGTTGCCGTACTCATTGATCAACCCATCGGTGGACCACGTCAACGAATACTTGAGGGCATTACTGGGATGAACCGGCAAGGCTCCGACCCGCATTTTGACCGTATCTACCATATCGAAATGGGTGATCAGGTCGTGCGCCGCGATGCTGATGAACCCCGGGGCCAGACCACATTGCGGCACAAAAGCTTGCGACGAGTCAGTGCTCAGGACCTTGACCTGATTGGTGACCTCAACGTCCTCCGTCAGGTCGAAATAGTGAAGCCGGTGCTCTCGAGCCAATCCGGCCACAACGGGATTGCAGAAATACGGGAGGCTCGACAGTACCGCATCGAATCGATTCGTCTTCAAATGGGCACTGATCGCGGCGGGATGTCGAACGTCGAGAAGTATGGGGGTCACTCGAGAGAGACCGAGGTCCTCGACAAACCGTTTCGCAGCGTCGAAGCTGATGTCACCGAGACTGACCTCGTAGTCTCCGCTTTCTGCCAAAAGACAGGCAACCAGGGTTCCGATCTTTCCAGCACCCAGAACTAGCACACGATACATCATCGGCCTCCCTGTTCATCAGTATACTCCTGCAAGAGGAGCCTGTCGGAGATTCGAGGAAACCGGCATCGACGAGAGAGCCCAAGACCCAACCACGCCAACAATAGTCTGGACATTTCCGACAAGCGCAGCCACATTTGTGAGTGCAAAACACTTCTAACTCATTGATCTTACTTAACACATCCCCCGTGAAGCGGGAAAGGACTTTATGATACGCTAACACACATATTGGAGCAGTCGTTATGTTGCGCATGCCATCGCGAGTCGTGTTACCGTTCGGCTATCGGATCTCCATACGTCAACTTTCCGATACCGACATGGACCGTCGAGACCCGAATGCCGACGGCATCTGGGACGACGCCACAAAAACTATTTACCTTCGCAAGCG
>DATEPD010000316.1:0-3691 GCA_035273365.1 Nitrospiraceae bacterium
ACATTGAAAAAAAAGAAATTAAGAAGATGGACACGTTCATCCATTATGCCGTTGGGGCGGCGTTGATGGCAGTGGATGATGCGGGTTTGAAAGTCGTGGCGGAAGAAGCGACTCAGGTGGGGGTCTACATCGGATCCGGTATCGGGGGGCTTGGATCTATTGAACATTACCATGAGGTACTCAAGGAAAAAGGACCGGGACGCGTCTCGCCGTTCTTTATCCCAATGACCATCATCAATCTGGCCTCCGGACAAGTTGCGATTCGAATTGGCGCCAAGGGGCCGAATTCCTGTGCCGTGACCGCTTGTGCAACTGGCAATCACTGTATCGGCGATGCGTTTCGCCTGATCCAGCGTGGGGATGCCGATGTCATGGTGGCGGGCGGCGCCGAGGCGGCTGTGACGCCGCTGGGCGTGGCGGGATTTGCGGCGGCGAAAGCCTTGTCATTCAGAAATGATGAGCCGATGAGAGCCAGCCGGCCCTTTGATAAAGATCGAGACGGATTTGTGTTGGGTGAAGGGGCGGGGATTGTGATTTTGGAAGAACGTGAGCACGCCCGGCGACGCGGCGCCAGGATCTATGCTGAATTGATCGGCTACGGTATGAACAGTGACGCGTATCACATCACTGCTCCGCCCGAAGGCGGGGAGGGAGCTGTTCGTTGCATAGAGTTGGCCTTGAAGGATGCTGGGATAGCCAAGGAAGACATCGGCTATATCAACGCCCATGGGACCTCGACCATGGCTGATGCGATTGAAACCAGTGCCATCAAGACGGTGTTTGGAGACGCGGCGTTCCGCATTCCTGTCAGTTCGACGAAGTCCATGACCGGACATTTGCTTGGCGCCGCCGGAGGCATTGAAGCGGTCTTCAGTGTGTTGGCGCTGTATCACGGGATCCTGCCGCCTACCATTAACTTGGACAATCCTGACCCTGCCTGCGATCTGGATTATGTGCCGAACAAAGCGCGTCCTGCCGCCATTCAAGCGGTGTTATCCAATTCCTTCGGATTCGGCGGGGTCAACGCCTGCTTGATCTTTAGACGCGCGGATGGCTAGCGTTCCTGCGACTATGTCACCGGCGTCGTCAGCCGATTCTTTCTCTCTCCCGTTGAAGTATGCATTTGCCAATCCCGCCCTCTTGACTGAAGCCCTCACCCATAAATCCCATGTGAATGAACGCAAAAGCCAGGATCGAAAACATAACGAGCGGTTAGAATTTTTGGGTGATGCCGTGTTATCCCTCATTATTAGTGATTACCTGGCCACCGTATTTCCGCAATTGAGTGAAGGCGCGCTGTCCAAGCTCAAGGCAAAACTGGTGAGTGAGACCTCATTAGCCAGTGCTGCCCGCAGGCTCAACTTGGGTGCTCATCTCCAATTGGGACGAGGCGAAGAACTGTCCAAAGGACGGGAGAAGGCGTCTCTGCTGGCCGATGCGCTCGAAGCGGTGATTGCGGCGGTTTATCTCGACGGCGGGCTGACGGCAAGTCGCGACTTTACGCTCCATGCGTTGGCTGAGGAGTTGAGGGAGATTGAATCTCAAGTGACCAAACCCGGCGGGGACGATTACAAGACGCGCTTTCAAGAATGGTGTCAGAAGCAATACGAAACGCTGCCCCGTTACGTCACCGTGCGAGAATCTGGACCGGATCATTGCAAAGTATTCGAAGTCGAACTGCAGGTCGATGGAAAGGTGATCGCGATCGGACATGGACACAGTAAAAAAGAGGCGGAGCAATTGGCCGCCCAACAGGCCCTAAAAGCGGCTGGACACTGACGGGGATCGCGGGGTAGTAAGACAGGTAAGCGATCAGAGAGAAGTAAGGAGGCGATGACGATGCGGATACGAGCAGCACTCATACTCATGGCGGTGATGTCGGCCGGCGCATTCTTTGTAGCTGATTCTCCATTCGCGGCTGACAAGGCGCCGGTGCAAAAAGCCGAGCCGACGAAGGGCCCGCGGGCAATTATTAAGACAAAATTCGGCGATATCGAAGTGAAGTTTTACCCGGATTTAGCCCCTAGGCATGTTGAAAATTTTACTAAGCTCGCCAAAGAAGGCTTTTATAACGGAACCATTTTTCATCGGGTCATTCCCGGCTTCATGATCCAGGGCGGCGATCCCAACACGAAGGATACGCTCAAGAAGGAGTTGTATGGTCAGGGAGGACCAAAGGACGAAAATGGCAAGCCCGTTACCGTCAAAGCAGAGTTTAGCGACACTCCGCATAAGCGCGGCATCGTTTCTATGGCGCGAGCAGCCGACCCGGACAGTGCCGGATCTCAATTTTTTATCGTCGTGGAAGACTCACGGTTCCTCGACCGGAAGTATACGGTGTTCGGGGAGGTGACGAAGGGCATTGGCGTGGCCGATAAAATCGTCAATCTTAGCCGGGATGAACGTGACAATCCAAAAGAACGCGTGGAAATGACTGTGACCATTCTTGAGTAATCACCGCACAAACGCGGCAACATGTTTTGAGCCTCTCACGGGCCCACAATTTCGTCTCGTCATTGCTGTTATCCATCTCCCCCTTTCGAGGGGGAGCTTTCGTAGGATTTCATCACCGCTACGACGATGACTATCCTGACGACTGCAAGGCTGACCTCAAGGAGGCATCGGTTGTCATCGTCCACCTGCCGCATGTACCGAAGAGTGCCCACCGCCTACCCGGCTGTTTACCTCCTCAATAGTTCCTTTCTTAAGGGCGTGGTTAAAGACCTTTCTTTAAACGGATTTCGGGTCGAAGGACAATCGGAAATCGCCTGTAATGACACGGTCATGTTGCGGGTCTGGTTGCCCCAGGGGCAGGGCAGTATCGATATTGACCAAGCGGTCGTACGCTGGGTGAGAAACCGGGAATTTGGAATACAGATTATCGCACTCTCCAATGAAGCGGATCTTCGTCTGGCGCTTCACGTCGAACGCGAGCTTGAACGAACCGCTCCCCACAGGCTCGCAGGCTGACCGACTGAGAAACGTCTCTAATGCTGGTGCTGACAACCAGGGCCGTGCGTATGCGGTTCCTGGGCGGGTGGGGGCATGAAGGATTGTCCTGGAAGCACAATATGTCCCGGCTCATGTTTTTTCTGCAAATGTTCGGCGATGTGAGGATGATACGCTTTTACATACCCCACCAGCCCGCTCAAAAACCGGTGTGACTGAAAGTCCTTTCCTGAAAAATCCGAAACGAACAGAATCGCGCGGTCCAGTATCTCAGGCGCAGTGGACGAGTCTGCGATCTGTTCAGGGTTCTGTTTCTTAAAGGTGTCATATTCCTTTTTCAGATGCTCGGCAAAAACCGGCATCGGTGCCGATGGTACATGTAATGGGCTGAGTGTCCGGCGAAGGGCCTGAATGGCTGTAACGACTTCTGCATCCTGGCCGTCTCGACGTCCCTCAAAAAAAGTGAACGTGACCACCTCGATCAGATTGAACAGGGCCACCGCTTTGGCTCCACCCAGCTCGGTTAATTCCCGGTAAAACTCCCGACGTAGCGGCATGAACTGTTCCGCGAGTCGTTTTTCTTGGTAGCCGCTCCCGCTGTCGAGATACCGGCAATCGCTAGGACAGGCGACGCGCACAAGCCGGTGCTCTCCGCAGCAGGTGCTGCAAATAAATCCATGCAAAGCCGGACAAGAGCGCTTGCCTTTCCGTTGCTTGCAATAGACGCAGAGGCTCATGGCTT
>DATEPD010000317.1:0-11093 GCA_035273365.1 Nitrospiraceae bacterium
TCGGTCGGCGATCGTCCAGCACGCACGTTTTCTCGCCGTGACATTGCTGAGATTTTTGAGCCGCGTGTCGAAGAAATATTCGAATTGGTGCGTCGGGAAATCACGCGCGCCGGCTATGAGGGCATGCTGGGGGCAGGGGCAGTGATTACCGGTGGAACGTCGTTGTTGGAAGGAATGCCCGATGCGGCGGAACAGGTCCTGAATCTTCCGGCTCGCCGCGGCGCGCCCAGCGGGATCGGAGGGCTTCGCGACATCGTCAGTAATCCCATGCATGCCACGGGTGTCGGTCTGCTGCTCCATGCCCGGCACCATGCTGAGGAAATGGCTACGGCTGGTCTGCGCAGCGGGCGGCCATTGCATAAGGTATTCGATCGTATGAAGTCCTGGATGTTCGAGTTCTTTTAACCATTTCGCGAGACGGATGGCCGTGGCGCGGATTTTACAAGGGAGGTGTCTTGATGTTCTCATTTGAAGAAGATGTCGTGTCCCCCGTTCGGATCAAAGTGATCGGCGTCGGTGGCGCAGGGTGCAACGCCCTGAACACCATGATCCTGTCTGGATTGGCGCGAGTCGATTTCATCGCAGCGAATACCGATCTGCAGGCGTTGGATCGGTCGCGGGCGTCGTATAAGGTTCAGCTGGGTCCCGAGCGAACCAGGGGACTCGGCGCCGGGGCAAAGCCGGAAGTCGGAAAAGACTCGGCGTTAGAAAGCAAGGATCAAATTCGCGAGTGTCTTGAAGGGGCCGATATGGTATTTGTGACCGCGGGGATGGGCGGTGGAACCGGGACGGGCGCCGCGCCGATCGTCGCGAGTATCGCACGTGAACTCGGTATCTTGACTGTCGGGGTCGTGACGAAGCCTTTTTCATACGAAGGCCATCGCCGGATGGTTCATGCCGATGATGGGATTCGCGATCTCCGCCGCCATGTGGATACGTTGCTCGTCATCCCGAATCAACGTTTGCTCGGTATTGTTGACAAAGCAACGCCGCTGCTCGAAGCCTTCAAGGTGGCCGATGACGTCCTCCGACAGGCCATTCAAGGGATTGCGGATGTGATCACGACCACCGGTCATGTGAATGTGGACTTCGCCGATGTACGCACAGTGATGTCGCATACGGGTCGCGCTGTGATGGGCATGGGCGTGGCGCGCGGGACGAATCGTGCGATCGAAGCGGCGCAAAAGGCGATATGCAGTCCGTTGCTGGAAGAAGGCAGTGTAGAGGGCGCGCGCGGGGTGTTGTTGAATATCACTGGTGGGCCCAATATGTCGCTGCATGAGATTGAGGAGGCAGCCACAATTGTCCAACAGACAGCCGATCCCGAAGCCAATATCATCGTTGGACAGGTGATCAACCCCGACATGGGTGACGATCTCGTTGTGACGGTGATTGCCACGGGATTTGAACGAGAAGAGCAGCCTGCTCCTCCCATGGCTGCGACTCGTACTTCCCGCACCGCGCAACAGACGATGAATGGTGCCAGCCAGACGATGGGAGAACGTTCCTATGCGGAGCGACCTCTCAAAGATCTCGACCGTCCGACCTTCTTGCGGCGGATGGGAGAGGCCAGAGAGTCGATGGAGCGAGTGGCGGCTGTCGCTGACGATGAGTGGGATGTCCCCACGTTCCTGCGCAAGCAGGTTGACTGAGACGAAGGTTTGTGGGGGCGAGTCGTTTCACCGGAGTATGACCATGAGTACAGCCGTCATCACGGTTCCTGCCTTCACGTCCGTGCACGACGAGGTCCGACATTTTTTCGGCACGCGAAGTCATGCAGACTCGCTGACATTCGATGTCGGAGTGCCTGTTCGCCAGTCTGGGGCGCAGGGGCGGGGTTGGTTACTGTCCGTCAAGCAAGTGCATGGGACGGATGCCTTGGTGGTGGACCGTCCACTCACCAAGGAGGATCAGTTCACCGGCGGATGGGACGCGTTGGTGACTGATCAGCTTGGTGTGACAGTGGCGGTGCGCACGGCGGATTGTGTCCCTGTTCTCGTGCATGATCCACGTCGGCGGGTTGTGGCGGCGATTCATGCCGGCTGGCGAGGCGCAATCGCAGGGGTTGTTCCGAAGACGATCACACTGATGGCGACCAGATTTGGATCAACGCGGTCGGATCTCCGAGTCAGTATTGGACCCTCGGCCGGTTCCTGCTGCTACGAAGTGGATGATCCAGTGCTGGACCAACTCCGAATGGGATTGCCTGAGTGGGAATTTGCTGTGCGGGACTATCGAGGGCACAAGGCTCGACTGGATCTCAAGGCCTTGATCCGTCGGCAAGTGGAGGCAGAGGGTGTGCCTATACCCTCAGTTTCGACGGTGAATCTGTGCACGATCTGTCATGATCAGCTCTTTTATTCCTATCGACGGGAAGGCCGCGTGAATGGGACGATGGTCAGCGGGATCTGCCTGCTCTCTCAGCATTAGTGACCGGAGGAGCCGATTCAGGTGTAGGCCTGACATTGGTCGGTGGTTTCGGTACAATATTTCTGAACTTCAGAGAGACGGTTTGGGCCTATAGCGACGAGAAGGGCAAGCCTTCCGGAACAGGCTCGTCTCTGCTTCAAGCGATCGGCACGATCCCTTGGGAAGAGTTCTCGAAGGACATCTTGGGCGATGATCCCGTTGTAGGCGAAGCGGAGGTCATGATGGTAAGACTTGGCACGGCGAATTTTGGAGTAAGGCGTGCCTAGTCCGTCGATTACGAGTAAGATCGCGTTTATTGGGGGCGGCCGGATGGCGGAGGCCATGATCGGTGGTCTTCTAGGGGGACAGGTTTGTTCTGCTCAGTCGATATGGGCGACAGATCCCGTTGCCGAGCGACGCGATCGCTTAAAGGGTCAGTTTGGCGTTCAAGTTGGTTCCGCCAACCCTGAGGCTGTCGCCTGGGCCGATGTAGTCGTCTTGGCGGTAAAGCCTCAGATACTTCCTGCAGTGCTGAATGAGCTTGGCCCTCTCCTGGCCCATGCCCTTGTAATTTCTATTGTCGCGGGGGTGACGATTCGGACAATCGAAGAACAAATGGGCGGGAGGAAGCAAGTGATCCGTGCGATGCCGAATACTCCGGCATTGGTCCGGGAGGGTATGACCGCCCTTGCGACAGGTCCCGGGGTTTCCGACAAGGACGTTCATCTGGCTCGAACGATATTCGAAACGGTCGGCCTGGTGGTGGCGGTTGAAGAACGATTAATGGACGCCGTAACCGGATTAAGCGGCAGTGGCCCAGCATATGTATTTCAGGCCATAGAAGCGCTCGCGGATGGGGGGGTTATGATGGGCTTGCCGCGACAGACTGCCGAACTCCTTGCAGCCCAGACGGTGCTCGGCGCGGCGCGATTGGTGCTCGAATCGGGGATGCACCCCGCTCAACTGAAAGATCGGGTGGCGTCTCCGGGAGGCACGACCATCGCAGGGCTTCATCAGCTCGAACAGGGAGGATTCCGAGCTGCACTGATGGCGGCGGTCGAAGCGGCCACCACACGATCGAAAGAATTGGGGCGCTGATGTTTGTCGCAGGCAACGCTCTTGCGGCTGTGGCAACCATCCTTGACTATGTGTTATGGCTCTATATGTGGGTGATCATTGCTCGTGCCTTGATCTCGTGGGTCAACCCGGATCCATGGAACCCCGTCGTGCAATTTCTCAATCGTGCGACCGAACCCGTCTTGGGGCCGATTCGTCGATTGATTGGGCTGCGGATAGGAATGGATCTGTCGCCGATCATTGCGATATTGATCATCACCTTCCTACAAATCGCGGTTGTGCAGTCACTGAAAGAATTGGCCATGAGGATGAACTGAGATGACCATGGGGGATGCCATGAGAATTACACCGCTCGATATCCAGCAAATGGTGTTCAAGGTCAGCTTACGCGGATACGACAAAGAAGAGGTCAATCGCTTCCTTGAAGAATTGGCGCAGACGGTCGAATCGTTGAACCGAGACAATGCGGTTCAGCGGGAAAAGATCATCTTCCTGGAACAACAGCTCGCTGAATTGAAGCGGACAGAAGCGACATTGTCGAGTACCCTTCTGTCCGCTCAATCGCTGGCAGATGATGTGAAGCGGAATGCTCAACGAGAGGCGGATCTCGTCATCAAGGAGGCTGAGCTGAAAGCCGGCGAGTTGATCCGTCAAGCCAGGGTTGAGCTGACCGATACGCAGCGAGAACTCTCGTCGCTCCAGAAACAGCGATTGCTGATGATTGAACGGTTGCGTGCGTCGTTGCGTATGTTCGAGCGGCTGTTCGAAGTGGAAGAACAGGAAGCATTCCAAGACGCCGCGACCGCCTCGGAGGAAAAGCTCGAAGGAGAATCAAGTCCGGCATTGTGACGTGTTGGATCTGGTCGGCTCTTGTTCACTGATTCGGCCCTTGGTTTGCTCCACGCCACCCAACAGCAGCCCTCCCACCCATGACAGGTCTCTCGCCTATGGCACCCAGTCGCGTCATCCAGGCGGCCCTGCAATCGGCCGTTGACGACGGTGTATTTCCCGGTGCCCAATTGGCGGTGCGCCTGCATGGCGAGTTGCAATGTATGGTGGTAGCCGGGCGATTGTCGTTAGAGCCCCCAGGCCTTCCCGTACAACCCACCACGATCTATGACCTCGCCTCTCTCACGAAACCGCTGGCGACGGTCACATCCATCTTGCTCCTGATTCAGCGAGGCAAGGTTGCTCTTGAAGATTCCGTTCAAGAAATATTACCAGAACTTGAAGGGGCGACAATTGGTCAGGCAACGGTGCGAGACCTCTTAACCCATCGTTCAGGTCTGCCAGGATGGCGACCGTTCTATGAGCGGCTTGACGCACGAGGTCATGCCCCGGGGCTCCGTGGCGGGGATCCACTGATCAAGCAACATGTCTTGCACATGATTCGCGACGAACCGTTGATCTATGTATGCGGAGAGCGAAGTGTCTACAGCGACCTTGGATTCATGTTGCTAGGACTTCTGGTGGAGCGTCTTAGCGGGATGGCGTTGGATCTCTGGTGTGACGATGCCATCGTCCGACCGCTACGGGCCGATCCACTGATGTATTGCCCTACGGCAGGGCGAGCCCAACCAGGTGTTGCACGTTCAACTGTCGATGCATCACGTATCGCTCCGACCGAACAGGACGAGTGGCGCCATCGATTCTTATGTGGGGAGGTGCACGACGAGAATGCCGCGGCGATGGGTGGTGTCGCGGGCCATGCGGGGTTATTCGGAACTGCCGAATCTGTGCTGGCCGTTTCCGGAGCCTGGCTGCGCGGCTATCATGGAAGAGGGGCAATTCTGGATGAACAACTTGTCAGGCAATTTACGGTCCGCCAAGAATCTACCGCTCGATCGAGTTGGGCATTGGGATGGGACACTCCTTCGGCACCGTCATCGGCGGGATCCCACTTTTCTGAGCGATCGTTTGGGCATCTCGGCTACACCGGGACGTCGCTGTGGATTGATCCGCAGTGCGAATTGGAGGTGGTGCTGTTATCCAATCGGGTACATCCGAGCCGGAAGAACGAGAAGATTAAGGTCTTCCGCCCGTCTATTCACGACTTGGTCTATCGGGAGTTTGTGTCTGCGTGATTGTTGGGGTCTAGGCTAGGTCCTGGTAGTCGAGCCAGGTTTCTTTTTCTGCGAGGTACTTTGTGCCTTTGAAATTGGCGCGGGTTCTCAATTTAGTGAAGCCGAATCCCTGCATCAACTCGATGAGTTCTTGGACCGCAGCGGCTATGGTCGGATGCGAATGCCCTTCGACAGTCAGGGCTTCATACATGACCTTGGCGGCGTAGCCGGAGGGTGTTCGATTGACGAGGACAGTGCGGTTGAAATATCGATCGCTTGGGTCGACTCCTTCGACCTGGTGTTTTTCGATCAGGCCTTCTTTTTTAAAGAGCAGCGGAAGCGAACTCACGATGACCTCCATGACAACCAACTGGAATGCTTCAGGATCCCAAGTGATTATAGGGTGGGGTTGTGCCGACTGCAAGCCGTTGACAACCGTGTAACGGCCTCCTATCATTCCCCGCCGCTGCGATAGGCCGCTATGTTCCTGAAGATATGAATATCCCCAACAGCTTGACCATCCTCCGTATCCTCCTCATTCCCTTCTACATTGGGTTACTGATTTACGGAAGATATGATCAGGCGCTCATCGTGCTTATCGTGGCCGGACTCACTGATGCGCTCGATGGAGCGATCGCCCGTGTAAAGAATCAGTATACTCGGCTCGGGGCCGTGTTAGACCCTCTGGCGGATAAGTTGCTCCTCACCTCCGGATTCATCACGCTCTCGATGATTCATTTGATTCCTTTATGGGTTACCATCCTCGTGGTCAGCCGAGACGTGATACTGTTACTGGGAACGGCGGTGGCACACTTCACGGATTCGCGCGTGGATCTTACTCCCACCTTCCTGGGTAAGGGTACCACATTTCTCCAGCTGTCTTATGTTGTCATGGTCATATTTTTAAGTTCTCGTCACATCGATCTCACCATCATACTACCTCTCTTGGTCGGCATGGTCTCCTTCACGTTATTGTCCGGTTTGCATTATCTCTACCGCGGCATTCGGCACACAGGTGCGATCAACAGCTAAGGCGCTGTATTACTTGGGCCTGCGGGCCGCATCGTCTGCGCAGAGATTGTGCATTTGTTTGACAGGTTTGGGGGTCGCCAGTAGACTCGCCTGGTAGGTATTCCTCTTAGTCTACAACCGGCCTAAGGTGATGGCCACATCGAAGGGTGAGTGTTGCGCATGGCTACCTTTGCGTATGTCGGACGAACCAGATCAGGTGCCGTCAAGAAGGGCGAGCTGAGTGCAAAAACCCGAGATGAGGCGGTCGATCAACTCCGCAAGCAAAGCGTCGTCGTCACCAGCCTTGAAGAAAAGAAGAGTGGCGCGGGTGGCTTCAAGTTGAGTTTTGGGTCTGGTCTCACCGATAAAGACCTAGTTGTATTTACACGACAATTTGGCACGATGATCAATGCGGGGTTGCCCTTGGTGCAGTGTCTAGAAATTCTCTCGACCCAGTCTGAGAATAAAGTGCTTCGAGAGACTATCGGAGAAGTGAAGACTCAGGTGGAAGCAGGTTCGACCTTTTCGGATGCCTTACGGCGCTTTCCTAAAATCTTTGACGATCTTTACGTAAACTTGGTGCATGCGGGTGAGGTGGGTGGTCTGCTCGATACCATCTTGACGCGCCTCGCACAATATATCGAAAAAGCGATGAAGCTTAAAGGGCAGATCAAGTCTGCCATGGTCTATCCAGTTACAATTATGGGAGTTGCCGTTGCTGTTATCACGATTCTCATGCTGTTTGTGATCCCAATCTTTGCAAAGATGTTTCTTGAACTGTCAGGCGGGAAAGTGGCGTTGCCTGGCCCTACACAATTGGTCATCGACATCAGTAACGCATTTATCGCGTACTGGTATATCATTCTTGGGGCTATTGTGGGGATCATCGTTGGGATTAAAAAATACTATGGGACCGTTCAAGGGCGGCTGGTTATTGATAAGTTGCTTCTCAAGTTACCGGTGGTCGGAGACTTAATCAGAAAAGCCTCGGTTGCCAAGTTTACCCGTACGCTCGGGACCTTGCTCTCTAGCGGGGTTCCCTTACTCGATGGCATGTCCATCTGTGCAAAGACGTCGGGCAATAAGGTTGTTGAAGGAACCTTGCTCGACGCTCGCCTGAGTATCAGTGGTGGAAAGACCATCGCCGATCCCCTGGCGGCAAGCGGGGTGTTTCCAAAGATGGTGACACATATGATCGCTGTCGGTGAGTCAACTGGTGCGCTAGACGCCATGTTGGGGAAAATTGCCGACTTTTATGAAGACGAAGTGGATCAGGCAGTTGCCTCGCTGACGGCATTGCTTGAACCAGCGATGATGGTGTTCTTGGGGATTGTGATTGGGTTTATCGTGATTGCGATGTACCTCCCGATCTTCAAAATGGCGTCCGCAATCGGATAGAGCTGGTGTTCCGTCCATTCCTCTCACCAAGTGGGCCTAGTTTCCAGCATGAAGGTGCTAAGTCTTTCTGCCCAAACCGCTCGGCGCCTCATCACATGACAGTTCCTTTCTGCTTATCCGGGGAGAATAAACGGGGCAGATCTCTCGTCCTGTCGTGCCATTCCCTTTCTCATCCGGTGGTCTTCCAAGCATGAATGATTTGCGAATAAGACTCTACTGGATCATGGGGCTTCGAATGGCTCTCGTGACCCTGATGCTTGGCCTGTCTCTCGCCTTCCAAGTGGTGAAAGGTGGACGGGTCGAAACGTTCTATACACTGATCATTGTCACCTATATCCTCACGATTCCTTCCGCCATTCTGCTCCGCACGCTTAGTTCATCGAGAACGCTCACCATATTTTTTTGGACCCAAGTCGGGATCGACTTTCTCCTAGAAACGGTATTGGTGAGCAGGACCGGGGGGATCGAGAGTCCCTTCGCGGTGCTGTACGTTATCACGGTAGCGGTTGCCAGTCTCGTTCCCCGTCGGCGAGTGGGGCTTCTTTCTGCCTGTTTTTGCATTATTGTGTTTGGGCTCTTAACGAACATCCAGTTGTATGGGCTGATAGAGGGGTGGGGATGGCTGCCACCGAGTCGGCTGAGTGTGCCTGAAACATTTCAAACATTCGGCGTCTATGCCCTGGCCCTTCTTGTCGTCGGAATTCTTGGTGGAACCTTAGCTGAACAGCTTCAGCAGGCAGATCATTCGTTGCGTGAGAAGGAACAGGGACTGACCCGCCTCCAAGCGTTCCATGAGAATATCGTCCATAGCATCAGCAGCGGAGTGTTTACGGCCGATGCTATGGGGTGCATCACCTCGTTCAACCCGGCGGCGCAGGAAGCGACTGGGTATACGATCACTCACGTGGCCGGGCGTCCCTGGCGCGAAGTCTTTAATTGGCACCCTAGCCAACAATCAGACGAACGACTCGATGGCGCCGTATCTACGACGACGCGATTCGAAGTGGAATGTAAGCGTGCTGACGGTAATCGCCTGATCCTCGGAATGACTCTTTCCCCATTGCACGAACAGGGGAGGCAGACAGGCTTGGTCGGTGTGTTCAAAGATCTGACACAGATTCGGGATCTTGAAGAGGAGATGCGTCGCAAGGATTGGCTGGCAAGTTTGGGTGAGATGTCTGCCGGGATGGCCCATGAGATTCGGAATCCGCTTGGCGCGTTGGCCGGTGCGATGCAAATGCTTCGGAAGGATGCCACGGAAGACGAAACCAATCGCCGGTTGATGGACATTGCGATTCGGGAGGCCACCCGGCTCGACAACATCATCACAGAATTTCTCCAATATGCGCGTCCGCCGGCGCTCAACCTCGCGGAGCGCGATCTCAACAAAGTACTTGCTGAGACGCTCGATCTCGTTCAACATGAAGCGCGAACACGTTCCAACATCAAAATCGTCACGTTCCTGGCATCCGGGGCTCTCACGGCATTGGTGGATCAAGATCAGTTCAGACAAGTATTCTGGAATATGGCGACAAATGCATTTGAAGCGATGCCGGAGGGTGGACAGTTGACGATCTCGACGAGCAGCCGCCAGGTCGATGCCGGTGGCCGCAAGGGCGATGTCATCGAAATTGCGTTTCAAGATACCGGGGAAGGTATTTCAAAGCAGAACCTTGACAAGATCTTTCTTCCATTTTTCACGACGAAGAAAGAAGGGTCAGGATTGGGTCTCGCAGCCGTGCATCGCATCGTCGATCTGCACGGAGGGTGGATCAAGGTCGAAAGTCAGGAGCGTCAAGGCTCACGATTTGTTGTTTGTATGCCGCGTTCCGGGGATGCCGGGGTGCGGTTGTGGCATGAAGGACGGACGCCGTGGAAAAGATCCTAGTTGTGGATGACGAGAAGGGGCTGCGCGAAGTGCTGAGCATCATGCTCAAACGCACGGGTTATGCCGTGACCGAAGCGTCGGATGGCGAAGAGGCCATCGGCCATATCAACAAGGAGATTTTCGATCTGGTCATCACCGACCTCCGCATGCCGAAAGCCGATGGCATGGCGGTTTTGAAAGCGGTGAAGTCTTCTTCTCCTGAAACCGTGGTCCTTGTTGTGACGGCGTTTGCGACTGCGGACTCAGCGGTCGATGCGATGAAACAAGGCGCGTACGACTATCTGACCAAGCCGTTCCAGGTTGATGAAGTCCAATTGATCATCCGCAACGCCTTGGAGAAGCGGCGTCTCTCAACGGAAAATATCCTCTTAAAGCGTGAAATGGCGAGCCAGTCGTCGTTTGCGCAGCTGGTCGGCCAGAGTGAGAGTATGCAGAAGGTCTTCGACGTGGTGCGCCAAGTCGCAGATGCCAAGAGCAATGTGCTGATTTGTGGCGAAAGTGGAACAGGGAAAGAGCTGGTGGCGCGTGCGATTCACTATAACAGCGCCCGGAGTTCGATGCCCTTTGTGGCGGTCAATTGCAGTGCAGTGCCAGAGACGTTGCTCGAAAGCGAACTCTTCGGGCACATGAAGGGGTCCTTTACCGGCGCGATGGCTAATAAGGCGGGGTTGTTTGAAGTCGCCAACGGCGGCACGATCTTTCTGGATGAAATCGGCGATACGACCCCAACCATTCAAGTCAAGCTGCTGCGCGTCATTCAGGAACGAGAGTTCCGGCGTGTGGGCGGTAACCAGGATGTCAAGGTCGATGTGCGAATTGTGGCTGCGACGAATAAAGATCTTGAAAAAGCGGTGGCCGACGGTTCATTTCGAGAAGATTTGTACTACCGTTTGGACGTGATCCCGATTCGACTCCCACCGTTGCGTCTTCGGACGGGAGACATCCCGCTTCTCGCGAACCATTTCCTCGGAAAGTTTTCTCAGGAGAGCGGCAAGCCGGTGCCCGTATTGACATCGGAGGCGATGCACGTCTTGTTGGGTCATGAGTGGCGCGGCAACGTGCGCGAGCTTGAAAACTTGATCGAGCGCGTAGTGACCTTTTCCACTGGTGCTCCTGTGTCGGATGAGGACATCCGTGGCTGGCTTCATCGTGTTGTGACTCCACAACAGCAGGGAGTGCCCACCGATTTGCCTGAAGACGGGTTGGATTTGGAAGGGCTCATCAACGGCATAGAAAAAGACCTGCTC
>DATEPD010000318.1:0-4120 GCA_035273365.1 Nitrospiraceae bacterium
CCCCCCGACGCATCGAGACTCGTCATGACGGGAGCGACCACGAGCTGGTCGAGCGAGCCATCGAGCGGAAAACATATAATTTCGTTTTGCGCATACATGACGCGGTCGGCATTGCTGCCGCAGGCATACTGCTGTTCCTTGGGAATGCCCGGCTTGGCATTGGTGTGGCTGATGTGTTGCACCTGCCCCAGCTCCCAATTGTAGTCGCGGTGATCAACGGGACCTTTGGTGAGGGAGGCATCCAGACTACGCGTGAGCGTCGCATTGGGGAGAGGATTGAAATTATCGTGACCGACTACATAGCCATAGCCGAAGTCGTGATGGCCGACTGCGGCGGCATTCGGGAGATTGAGCACCCGTTCTTCGGTACCGTCCTGCAGATCGAATATGCGGTTGTCGATACCGTTCCGCCCGTCTATCTGCTCAAAGGTCATCAGATAGCGTCCGCTCTTATCGACCTGGCACTCGTCGAAGTCCCCGATCTTGGGAACAAATCGAAATTGTCTGGTGGATTCAAAATAGACGACACAGCCCAGGTCTTCACCGCTGCTGGCCGCTCGCAAAGTGGCGGAATGCACCTGGTCGTCATTGCTGGAATACATCTGCGCCACCTGCCGGTCGGCGCCGAACTGGGCGGTGAGATCGAAGACGACCTCCGCTGTTCTGTTCATGACGTCATAGCGCACCATGCGCGGACCGTCGTTCAGATACAGCGCCGTGGGAAGAGAGGCGCTGAAATACCAGCCGGAGCCGTTGGCCCAGCTCAGCGCGCTGGCGCTGTCGAACAGCGGACCGAGATTCGACACCTGATCCGTCGCCTTGTCATACCTGAACAGCATCGGCCCCTGACCTCCCCGTGAACGGTCTGTGCCCAGAAAGATCAGCATATGATCACTGCCGACGTGGTTATTTATATTGCGCCAATAGGAGTAGGCCACCGGCCAGACGCAGTCGGACCCATTGCAATCACTTGCGGTCGTGATGCGCACGGCCTCGGTCTGATAGGGAGCGGGAAACACAAACTTGTCTCGACCGGCGGGAATAAACGATTGGATCTCCTCCGAAGTCCAGCGTGTGCGGATTGCGCTCCCCGCTTTTTCAACAAACCCTCCCGGCGCCGACACACCGGACGACCCTGCACCGGAATCGCCACCGCAGGACACGAGACCGACGAGCGCCAGAAAACACAAGAGGGCGGTTCTCACCAGTCTTAGCAAACACCTCATCAGGCAACCTCGTTCCGCTGTTGGTGATATGGTTGGGTGACGATGCGAGCGCCGATGAAAGCGCGCTCAAGTCGGGCCACCATAACCTCGAGCCGGAATGAGGGTGCGAAGAAGCGCTACAGACCCTGTAAAAGTTCAGAAAAGATCCGGTGTGCAAACGGGCAAATCTTGTGAAACGAGACGGACACTGAAAGGCAAGAAGTCATGAAACATCCAGGCGGACCACCCATCTATGACGGCGTTGAGACAAGCAATTGGAAGCGCCACTGCGATGAAGTGTCTCAGCGATTTGGGATTTTGCTCTTCATGAGCGCCCACGGTTCGCCAACGCAACGGCTCTCTCTAGCCGAGAGTGGTCGAACGGCTGGATGTGCCTGGCGTACGGTATTCACCAATCACATCCCACTTGATGAGATGACTCGACTAGAACGCTAGCAGACGAAACAATGGTAGAGGATAGGAAGGAGGACGTCGTAAGGCGGATCGATCACATGGCAAGACCGAGCAACTCCGAGGCAGGTACGCATCCGATGAGGGAACGAACACAGATAAGGTGAAGGCGAAGGCAAAGTGAGCAGCCCCGGTTAAGGAGATAACATGTTGGTCAGAGGCCGCTCACCCGCTCATTCACTCGCTCATTTTTCGACGGTAAATCCCTCATCTTGCCACCAACGCCATCCGCCATCCAGTTCCATGACGGGATAGCCCTTGCTTGAGAATTCAACCGCAGCCGCCGCCGCGAGATGGCAGACAATCGAATAGCAGTACAGAACATTGGTCTTGTCTTTGCGCAAGCCGTTCAACGTATTCCACTGATCCCGGGGAAGATTGATTGCGCCGGGAATATGTCCATCGGCATAATCCTCCGCCGCTCGCACATCGACAACGTTCACCTCGTTCGTTTTCATCATCCGCTCCAGCTCGACCGGTCCCGTCGTAAAGGCCATTTTCGCCTCGAAGAAGTTTTTCGCCTTCGCCGGATCATGGATGCTCACTTGTGTCGCCATGGTGCCTCCTCTATTAGGTGGAACGATCTACAGATCCGTCAGACTGCCCCATTAGAGATGAGCGATGAACTGAGCAATACCCTGGACGATTCGACGAGACAGGTCATTATTTTTTACGAAGGAGCGCGCATGAAAAGCCGTCAGCTTGCTTTAGGTGCGTATCTCAAGTAGTCGCACTAGTCATGGTCCATGTGCATACTGCATGCTCCTGGGGTTAACCCCTGTATGGTTCAGTCCTTCTTTTCTCCCAATGAATTCATGCGAATCAATTTCCATGGCTCTTAACTGCATCCGTTTGCCTTCATTGTGATTCAGCATCTCATCTTGATCTTGTTAAGCTCAACCGGTATGCGCCCGATACAGTGTAGATTTTTCCGCTTTCACCGAGAACCGGCACTAACCTTGCTCAGTGAATCAGGAGCGTGGATATAACCAATCGCCTCTGCCGATTAGAGGAGTCTGTGAACAGTCTGCCGCTGTTCTCAGGTGACGCCTCGTAAGCGGGCGGACTAGACCCATAGAGGCGCCAGAACAGCCTGGAAAGAAGGAAGAGCCTCATACGATCCCGTCAAGGGGAGGAGGTTACAATGGTTGTCGTCTGTGCATGGTGCGAACAGGAAACTGTCAAAAGTGGGACTGCACAAGCCGAGGAATCATTGCACTCTCACGGTATCTGTGAGTCGCACGAACGACTCCTGATCAGGCAGATTGAGCTGCAGAGAAAGAACTACCATATCCGCCACATACCGAGACGCCTATGCCTCCCGAATGCGCGCGGAAGCAAGGCCCCCATCACGGCCATCTATCTCTGACTCCTGGGTCGACGGTCGAATCATTGGAGTGCAAACCAGCCGTCACGCCGCTTTGCGGAGAGGACGGACCGGCGCGTACCTTCCCGTGGGAGACTCTTTCACGTCCTCTCGCACCCTCCCGATCCATAACACAAGCGCACCGAAGAGCGTCCCATATCCCACCACCAGCGCAATCAGCAAGAATGTCATTAACAGTACGCCCTCGTCGGACATGACTGCACCTCATTCTGTGTTCCTTCGCATTGTAATATCGTAATGGGCATGGCAAACACTGGGAATTCCGCTGATTGACGATGCCGTGGAGTGAAGAGTAGCGTGGAGAATAGAGAATAGATGAGACCGCGGATTGTTATGCCGTCTCATCGCTCCTAAGGATGCGAAGCTGGAGCTTTGTATCTGTCCCACCCATGTGCGAAACCATGGAGGGATGCAATGAATACGACCTTGTGCCAACCGAGGATCTTGGCAAGCGTCCTGATGGCGGCGCTCGTTCTCACCGCCCTGCCGGTGTATTCCCAGTCGGAGGGCAGCTCGGCATCCGGATCGGGAATGACATCGTCCGGGGGTCGTGTGGGGGCATCCAAGCCTGGCAACTTCCAACCGGCGGGTCAATCAATGCAGGATATAGATAGGCGGGGCCAGATGCCGAACCAGACGCAGGCGGACCGGGCGAAGGCATTGGAGGAACGGTTGCAAAGCGGACAAATGGATAAACCGATTGCCCAAGGGCAGATCAGCGACCGGTTGGAACAATTCTATCGACGCGCTGCCGACAAGTAGTAAGTTTCCCAGAACCACTTTCCCAGAACCAGTTTCGGCGTCTGTGTGCCGGAGGGCAAGGCGGCGCTGACGAAGGGGCGGTCAAACGAGGGAAGGCAGGTTTTTCCAGACCAACCGGTTAAGGCCCCCCGACCGTACGGATTTGCATGGGGCTATCCATCGCGCCCGCCGCGAGGTCGGCATGCTCTTTCGGAAGCAGGGAGAGTGTTTGCGCGCGTACGTTGTCGATTCTAAAACGATAGCCCTTTCCTCTGGATAGGCTCTGGGGAATCTCTACGTTGAGCCTCCCCACATA
>DATEPD010000319.1:0-3776 GCA_035273365.1 Nitrospiraceae bacterium
TGGCAGGCAAACTGGGCCTAATGCGCGTTCTGCGAGCAAAGTGCCAGTCTGCCTGTCACTCCCACTTTCACTCCCATGATCCGCCCATCAAGGCTAAGAACTCTTTTCTGCATCGAAGGTCCCACGTATAAATGGTATTAATCGAATTCTGACCCATGAGCTTCTGGATCTCTGGGAAGTTCTTACCTTCCAATTTCCACTTGAAGAGTTCGCGGCAGCGCTCTCCGAGTTGTGCCATCGCCGCGAGCAACCGGTCGACGCGCTGTTTCTGATCCAGCTGGGTTGCTGGGTCGTCGCCGGGATCGGCGAGTGGAAGGTCTTCTACCGATTCCTGATTATACTCGCCTCGTCTGAGCGACTTGCGATGGGCATCCAGCATTTTGAACCGCAGGATTTGGAAGGCCAGGGGAACCAGCTCAGTCAGCTCTGTCACTCGGGCATATTTCTCGTAGAGGACCACGAGCACCTCTTGAGCCAAATCCTCGGCTTGTGCCCTCGATACACGTAATGTCGCGAAGGCGAGAATCCTTTCTCTGAGGCTGGCGAGTATCAGGTCTTTATCCATAGTGCCGTAGGGCGTTACAACTTGGGACGGGCCACAATGTCGCCCAGCGATCGAAAGCCGAGCCCCAGTCCTCGACAAACCGACACTTGCCGATCGAAACGATTCTTCGTTCGAACGATGTCGTAGAGTGTGCCGAGCGTGACGCGTCCCCAGGCTGCCACATGGAAGACAGGTAGGGGATAATCGGTCCCGAAGAGGAGCCGTTCATAGACCTCGGGATATTTGCGCAGATAGAGGAGCATGCGGAGACGATTCGGGAGCGTAAGGGCGGAGATGTCCGCATAAAAGTTCGGGTAACGCTGTATGCAGTCGCGTAAGGTCGGCAGAAACTTTTCGTAGATGATCAGTCCGTAGCTGCAGGCATGCGCGGCAATGACGGTTGTGCCTTCCTCCAGTGCCAGCTTGAGGCGATTGGGATCTCCGACGGACTGATCTTTTCCAATGAGGCTGAACTCATAGCCGACGTGACTCAGGAACGGAAGCTTCCGTTCGACGAGGGTTCGGTAAAACGTTTTGTAGTATCCATCAGCCGGATTGAACTGCTGTGCGTTTGGGAGGACCTTCACCAAGGCGGCGCCGGCATCGGCGCAACGATGGACCTCTTCGACGGCGTCCCGTCGCTTGGGATTGATCGAGACGCCGGCAAGGAAGTCATGAGGATAGGTCCTCGCAATTTTGAGCACATAGTCGTTGCTGATGAGAAAGTCTGTGTGCGCCTGGTCGAGCCGGCCATTCTGGTCATACACGCCGTCCATACCGAGGAGTACGGCTTGTTGAACATAGCGGGAGGCGCGCAGTTCTGTGAGCAGATCCTCAAGGTACTTTCGGTTCGCTTCCCGTGGGTTCGACGGTGACAATTGATGTTTCCACAGGAGGAATCGAAACAGCGGACTTCGCAGCATCTTCGGGGATATGTAGCAGCCATTGTCGCCGTCCGGCAGAGCCGCCAGGTGGACATGGCAGTCGATCAGTGATTTGGCAGTCATTGATTATTCGTGAATCGCGAAGAAGCAGATAACCATCAGCTTTTCCGAAAACTCAGCACACAGCACTTAGGACTCAGCACTTCCTCGGAGTCGCTCCATTGCGATCCGTTTCAGGCTCCGTAAATCCATTTTCCCGGTGCCCAACATCGGCAGACTCTCGACTTTAATGAAATTCGGGCGTGGTGGAATATAGAGGTTTGGGAGGCCGTTTGCTGCGAGCTTGCTTACGATGCCGGGAATCTGCGACTCATCAAGAGTATGAAGGACAGCGAGTTGCTCACCCTTGCGTTCGTCCGGAATTCCGGTGACGGCGAAGACTTGCGTGTCGGCGCCGGCGGCTTGCTGCAGTGCCTCTTCGACGCGGCCATGCGGGACCATTTCACCGCCGATCTTCGAGAAACGCGACAGTCGGTCCGTGATCGTCAGGAATCCATCTTCGTCCAAGATTGCAAGATCGCCGGTGATGTACCAGCCATCGTGCAGGGCCTTGGCCGTCAGATCCTCCCGCCCCAGGTACCCCTGCATGACATTGGGACCCTTGACGAGCAACATACCGGACGTGTCGGGTGGCAATGGGGTGAAGGTGTCGGGATCGACGATTTGCACAGATACGCCGGGGAGTGGTTGGCCGACGGTTCCTCGCCGTGAGGCCGGTTGGTAGTATCCGGCGGCTCGGAAGTCCGGACAATTGACGGCAACGACTGGAGCACATTCGGTGATGCCGTAGCCTTCAATCGGCCCAATGCCAAACCGATCTTCAAATGCCTGCACGAGCCGGGGCGGAAGTTTTTCGGCTCCGGTCAGGACCACGCGCAGCGAGCTGAACTGCTCCGGGGTGCAACGCCGTAGATACAGCTGGAGAAAGGTCGGCGTGGTCACGAGGAACGTGATGCGGTAGCGGCTCACGAGTTCGCCGATGGCGGCGACGTCGAGCGGAGAGGGATGAAACACGATGCCTGCATTGTTGTACATAACGAACCAGAAGACGAGATAACCGAACGAGTGGAAGAACGGAAGAATCCCAAGGACTTGCTCGTTCTGATACAGATGAAGTACCTGGCCGACTCCCTGAGCATTGGCGTCGACGTTGAAGTGAGACAGCATCACGCCTTTCGGTTCCCCCGTGCTGCCGCTGCTGAAAATGATGGTGGCCAGGTCGTCCATGGTCAGTGGGGTGTTCTGTCCGCAGGCCAGTTCGATTACCCGCGCAGGGGCGCAGAGGGCAAGAAAGGTTGCGAAGAGTTTCTGTCCTGTGCCGATGGTGCGGGCAACGTCCTCGAGCCAAATCACCGACGGCCCGTCCGGCAACTCCAACTTGGCTTTCTCGACAAAGATCTTGCTGGTGACGATCGTGCGTAGGCCGGCGAGTCGAACGGCTGCTTCAAGGCCGGATTTGCCGACCGTGTAGTTCAGGTTCACGCTGGTTTTCCCGCACAGCGGAGCCGCCACGTTGACCAACGCGCCGGCGACGGTCGGAGGGAGGAGGATGCCGACATGACGCTGGTCCTCCCAATGCCGCCGAAGCGCTTTGGCGAGCACGATGGATCCGATCAGGGCTTGGAGCGATGACACGTGTGGGCGATTTTGGTCTGCCATGGCAAAGCGGAAGGGGTGCCGCCTCATGGAATGGATGAATTCACGGTGCAGCGGGCTACGATTGGATTTACGCAGGTGCCACGCGGCTTCTCCGAGTGTGCGAACCGCGTCTCGGAGCTTGTATGCAGGCGTGTCCGATGGCAGTGGTGCACCGAAGGACACGGAAACTGGGTAGGGGATGCGTTCAGGCCATTTGGTGAAGAAGCGTCCACCCTCAAAACTAAAAATGCTGCCCCACACGCGATCCAAGTGTGCGGGAATGACCGGCACCGGCCGTCCCTTCACAATGCGTTCGAAGCCGCGACGGAACGGGAGCAGCGTGCCAGTGCGGGTGATCTGTCCTTCAGGGAAGATGCAGACAAGCTCTCCCTCGTCAAGTGCCTGCCCCGCGTTGCGCAGTGCACGGACGATCATGCGGGTGTCGCCGGTCGATGTAATCGGGATGACCTTCATGGCGGTCATCAACCATTTGAACAGCGGGTGCGTCGCATAGGCGGCGTCCACCACGAACCGAATGGGCCGATCGACACTGGCCATGAGCAAGAAGCCATCGACGAACGACATATGGTTCGGGACAAGAAGGGCCCCTCCGGATAGAGGTACATGTTCTTGGCCGACGATGCGGAGGC
>DATEPD010000320.1:0-3229 GCA_035273365.1 Nitrospiraceae bacterium
GGAGGTTCCGGATGCCTAACCCGCTTGAGAATGGTCAAGGCCTGATCTTTATGAAGGTCGGACTACACGCATCAGAGAGCCTCGAAGACATCGTGCGAAGAAAACGCCGGGAGTTTGAAGAAGCCGGTTCAATCTTTTGGGGCTATGGGGGCAGTTCATGCCATCCCCGGACGATGGTACAGCCATTCGGCAAGTCGATGCAGGAAGAGGGGAAACACCTGCTCATCATCATGAACGAGATGAACTCCAAGCACGCCGCACCTCCAGTTGCCGCAACCCACTATTCTGAGGATGGCGTTGACTGGGAAGCCGTGCCGAAAGGCATTGAAGTTCGCGGTTCCCGTTTTGCACTTGTCCTTGATGAGCTACGGCTCGATGAGTTCGAAGTCAATCTGAACGATTTCGAGGTGGGCTTAGGACAATCTCGAGGGAAAGTCGCCTCGGAATACTTGAAAGGTCAAAACGACAAGGGTTGTCTTATCTATCACGAACCTCATGTCCCACCCCCGCCTGAAGAGCGGATCGTTAAGCGGATAGGCCTGATAGCTAGAGTGAAGCCACCTTTCGCAGTGTTCCTAAAGAACTGAAACGGAGAGTCCAGGGATGGGAAAAATAATCTATCTGACGGGGGCACCGGCGACGGGCAAATCCACGCTGACCGAGCGCCTAGCAGAGCTGTCGGACCAGATAACCGTATTCACCTACAGTCAGGAGCTTGCTCGGGTTGCGTCTGCCCGCGTGGGATTGGTCAGTCAGAGCGATATGCGAGAACAATCGGCGAAGCTGATCACTTGCGAAGATGTGGGGCTGGTTGACGCTGAACTGATTGAGATGGCTGCACGGTTCAAGCATCAGGAAGGCTACCTTGTGATTGATTCACACGCCGTCACAATCGAGAGCTTCGGATTCAGGGTCACTCCGTTCTCAAAGGCAATGTTGCACGACCTGGCACCGGACGTAATCGTCTGTCTCTATGCCGACGCCCAAACGCTTATTGGTCGTATAAAAGCAGACCCCGCAGGACGGCCTTTACCGCCGGCAAGTGAACTCGATCGGCATGTCAGTCTTCAATGCCAGATTGCTTCTCTCTATGCATTCGAGACAGGGGCGTTGCTCTACTACCAGGACGCTTCGAAATCTGGAGTAGAGGTACTTCAAGACTTCTTACAGGTATCCCGGATCGCAATCTCAGATAGCAGCGGCTAATCCGTGATCGGTACCAAAAAGGTCGAGAGTAAATGGTGCGCAGGCCTCTGGCTTGCGCTTGCCACGCAGCCTGGAGACAAGCAGATTCCAATCCGCAACGCCTCCGCTGGCTGAGACCTCCTCGATGGACTGCACATCGTGAGGCGAAAGCAACTCAGGATCGCAAAGTTGTACCGAATAAGGCGCCTCCATGGTAGCGACGAAGCTCACTGCGTACTTTTTAGTAACGTTACCGCTGATCGCGAACTCGGCGTTCTTCACCACAGCCGTAACCTGCGAAGCACCCAATGGTTTGTCGCTGGAGAAGTTCCTCAGGTACGCCGCCGTCACCTCAAGCTCCGTCCCCGTCCCCAAACGATCAGCGGATTTGCAGACCAGAGCATAGTGGCTGGACTTGCGTCGCCCCGATGGCAGGTCAGCGCGGCTAGTAATCAACACGTGCTCTGGAAGCGGCACAGTATTACCTCGACCGTCGATCCAACTGTTCCAGACAAACACGTCGCCGGGAGTTACGTCGATGTCTTTGGCCTTGCTGGACATCGGTGAAAACAACACCTTCATCTCTTCTTCAATGGAAGCAGCCGCATCGCGGGCGTTCTCACCTAGGGACTGGCCAATTCCCCAAAAAAACAGACCGTCTCCCAACTGACGCTCCCACTCCTTGCGACGAATGATGAAATCAAGGCCTTCGCCAGATTCGATACCCATTTTGGTCCAGCAGAAGGTAGAGGGGATCATTGCTATGAGTCCGAGTTTGCGTTGACGATCGTAAGCATAGCAATTTCCTATTCAATTTAAAAATGAATTCACCTATAGTGAATATCATGAATAGCACACAAGTCCGGGTTTACTATACCCAAATCATAGACTCTCTAAGGTTGGACCCTCGCAGCGACGCTGAGATTGCCCGCAGAAGTGGGGTCTCCCAGCCAACTGTGTGGAGATTGCGTAACGGTGCACAACCGAGGCTCCGCTTCAGTGAGCAATTCAATAAGCTCTGCAGTTTTTATGGTCTTACTGAACTAAAACCCGATCTCCCTGACAGCTCATTGGAGAGCGAGCTAAAGAGTGCAATTATGGCAATATGGGATGGCTCAGATGCTCATGCCCGGGCACTGATCAAAGTTATTCGCAGCCTCAAAGGGCTTGGCACGATTCAACCTGATCAATCTGCCCAGCTCACTGCTGAAGGAGGTCGCAATGCCGGCCACACAAATTGATCGAATCTTTGGGGCTCTGGAATCCGCGGGATATCCGCGGGAATTTCAGAACTCCTTGCTACCCGAATGGGTGACTGATGAGATGCTTCAAGACGAGGGCGCGACTATTGAGGTTGCTTCGATCCTGGCGAAAAGACTCGGCCTAAGGGTCGCACCGCTGTTCTCCGATAATCCGGGACTTGAGGAGCTTCGCCGGCGGGACACGAAATACAAAAGATCCATCCCGAACAAATCCAAAAACCTCAGCGCCGCGACGTCCTTGGCGATGTTCGTGGCAGAGTCAGTCGCGTATGCGACGCCCTATGACTACACACCATTTTCACCAGATCCGCTTGAACTCAGGGCCGAGATTCTAGGCACCGAGGGTGGAAACTGGTTGGGGCTGCGAAACTTACTTCAGGCATGTTGGAGACATGGTGTGCCAGTGATCTATCTGGATCACGTCGGAGACGGGCTTCCGAAAATGGATGGAATGGTCACAATGTTTGACGGGCGTCCAGTCATCATTCTGTCCAAGAGGAGCAGCTCATGGGCATGGCAATCATTCATCATCGCTCACGAGATTGGTCACTGTGCGTTAGGGCATATCGAACCGGATGAGATCCTCATCGATGAGACGCTAGGTGAACAATCCTACGCCCTTGATGATCCTGATGAAGATGAGCAAGCGGCCGATCGGTTTGCGATCACCATGCTAAACGGTAGACAGGACGCAACGTATGGTCATGGCACCGGCCGAATGTCTTCACAAGGTCTCGCGGATGCTGCTATGGCATATGGTCAGGCGAATCATGTCGACCCCG
>DATEPD010000321.1:0-3649 GCA_035273365.1 Nitrospiraceae bacterium
TAATAGTGAATCCGGCCCGCAGCTACTTGCGACTCGAAATACGTGAAGGCCTGTTCAAGCCGGCGATAAAACGTGTTTCGCGACCGCGCGAGATCTCCGCCTTCATGATGTGCGGCTTCGGAAAGAAAGTATTCCGGATTATGCAGCAAACAGACATCGAGCGTGGCCAATCCAAGCCGATCCAGTGATAGGGTAAGCTGATCGGCCAGATATTCCGGGTGGATACAATGCCAGATGCCTTCCCCGTATTTGACCATATCAGGGTAAGGGCGCCCGGCCCGTTCTCGCGCTTCCGCCTGCTTCAAGTTGTGTCCTTGCACATATCCGATCTTCGAGACGATAATCACTTCTTCACGAGTCAGCTCACCGCTCTTAACCAACTCGCATATGACCGAGCCGACTAGGCGTTCACTGTCGCCATCCATATAATTCGTTGACGTGTCGATCAAGTTCACCCCTTCTCGCAGGGCCTTTTTAAGTGCTTCTCGATGCTCTGGCTCCCTTGTATCGACTCGATAGGTTCCGAACCCCAATCGAGACGTAGTCAACGCACTGTTGCCGAACTGACTATATCCATGTTCCATGTGGCCAACATGGCGTGACTGACTCACGATGCGTGCGGCATACTTGGCTGTCCCCTCTGGACTGGCAGACCCAGGGAGCGCCGTTCCTTGCAGTAGTGTCTGTTGGGTCGTCTGATCTGATCGTCGCTGCATCGAACGAAGCGACTCAGCGACTTCGCGTGGGTCGGTGAGGGGGCGCTGACAGGAAAAGTTCCGGCAGATATAGAGGGCCGCCTTTCCCTCCACCAACCCCTTGCCCACCAGCAGAGGATGACCGGACAACGTGCCCGCTCCATCGCTGGATGCAATCACCCGATGGGGTAAAAACTCCTCTCGCACAGCGAGCTGCAGTGCCTCCATCCCAGGATCGTTGGGCGCCCCGATAAAAGCGAGTTCAATCGGCCCTTCTGTCAACAGGTCTACCGCGGCAAGACTCTTGGCAAAGGCTCGTGGATACCGGGCTATCTGGCGGCCATAGGCGCGAATGCCGCCAATCGCTGCCTCGCGCAGATCCTGGCGATCGTAGTGAAACGAAAGTCTCGCAAGCGCTGAGACCGCCACGGCATTTCCACTGGGCGTCGCACCATCCGCCCCCTCACGGGCTCGAATGATCAGCGTTTCATGCGTCTTCGCGGTGGTGTAGAACCCCCCTTGGTCCTCATCCCGAAATGAGTCGACCATCCGCTCTCCGAATTGAAGCGCAGCAGTGAGATAGCGTTCTTGCCCGCTGGCTTCATAGAGGTCGATCAATCCTTCTGCCAGATAGGCATAGTCCTCCAGTACCCCATCGAGATGGGCTCGGCCCTGCCGCGATGTGCGGAGGAGCAACCCCTGCGTAGTCCGATGCACCGACAAGAGAAAATCCGCTGCCCGCATGGCCCCGTCGATATAACGGTTGATCCCTAAGACTCGGCCTGCCTCGGCCATCGCCGAGATCATCATCCCGTTCCAAGCCGTAATGATTTTGTCGTCGAGTCCGGGCGGGACTCGTTCTTGGCGCGCGCGATAGAGGAGGGGACGCACGCGATGGATCGTCTCATAGAGTTCATCAATGGTGAGGTTTAATTCCTTGAGCACAGCCTCGATGGGACGCAGCCGGTTCGGGATACTCCGATGTTCCCAATTCCCAGGATCGGTAATATCGAAACAGGCGCAGAATCGGCGGGTATCTTCTGCGTTCTGCAGCACGGTCTGGACCTCAGTCGGCGTCCAGACGAAAAACTTTCCTTCGACTCCTTCCGAGTCTGCATCTGTCGCAGAATAAAATCCTCCTGCAGGGTCGGTCATCTCACGGAGAATATACTCGAGCACTTCCGTCGTGACTTGGCGATAGGAAGCCTGCTTCGTCACCTGATAGGCTTCCAGGTAGGTTCTGGCCAAGAGGGCATTGTCGTAGAGCATCTTCTCAAAATGGGGAACCAGCCATCGCTCGTCTGTGGAATATCGTGCGAATCCGCCACCGATATGATCATAGATCCCTCCAGCCGCCATCGCATCGAGTGTGCGTGTGACCATCTGTAGGGTACGGCTCTCTCCTGTTCGCCGGTAACAACGGAGGAGTAAGGAGAGCCCTGCGGCCGGGGGAAATTTCGGTGACGTGCCGAATCCGCCGTGGCGCTCATCGAAATCCTCGCGAAATTGAGTCACGGCCTCATCAAGCACGGACACGCTGACGGAGACGGGAGACACCGTCTTGAGTTCACTCTTCAACCGTTCGGTCAATTGACGCGCTTGACTCGCGAGACCGGCAGAATCTTGTTCCCACGCGTCTGCGATTTTCTTGAGCAGGCTGGGGAACCCGGGACGGCCCCATCGATCGTCAGGAGGAAAATACGTCCCGGCAAAGAATGGTTCCTGGTCGGGCGTCAGAAAAACAGTCATCGGCCAGCCACCCTGCCCATGATTGAGGGTCACCGTGGCCTGCATATAGATTTCGTCGAGATCTGGGCGTTCTTCCCGATCGACTTTTACACAGACAAAATGCCGGTTCATGAGAGAAGCAATGGCCTCGTTCTCGAACGACTCCCGCTCCATCACGTGACACCAGTGGCAGGCAGAGTATCCTACAGACAGCAGAATGGGACGGTTTTTCGCTTTCGATTCCTGCAAGGCCTCCTGTCCCCAAGGGTACCAGTCGACCGGATTCAAGGCATGTTGGAGGAGGTAGGGACTCGTTTCGTGGATAAGACGATTAGGCCTTGCTGATTGTGTTGGAGTTGACATGGCTTCACGGTAGCATCGGGGTCGCCGAGGGGTCAATGAGGAGAGAGACAAAAGGGCCTGCAATGGTGAGATCGCAGGCCCTTTTAGAGTCATTCACGTGGGGCTTGTCCCATCGGTCACACGACTCACCTCGCGCCTACTTTCCCTTCTCATCCTTCTTCTTCTCGTCCTTCATGTCACCGTAGCCGCCCTTCTTCTCATCCTTCTTTTCGTCTTTCTTCTCGTCTCCGTATACGACCACGTAACCGCCTTTCTTCTCTTCCTTCTTCTCCTCCTTCCCTTCACCGGCGAAGGAAGGAGCGCTGAACGTTATGGCCACTGCCACTGCCATAAGTGCCATCAAGAAGCTCTTCATAATATGTCACCTCCTTTGAATATAAATGTTAGGTACGGTCTGTCCGCTCAGGTAGGACAGACATATAAAACCGTAGCCAATAATAAACCTCGCTGTCAACCGCCCATTTCCCTATTCTTCCCATCTCTATGAAATCATGACACACAAGCTCCTTCTCTTTGCGGTCTTGTGATAGTCTTAACTTATTAAGGATCAACGATGAATGATTTAGGCCCCTATTCTAATTACCGCCTGACCGTTCGGCTCGAACTCGCCAATATACCAGGCATGTTTGCAAAGGTGGCTGCTATCCTGGCTGAGGAAGGCGCCAACTTAGGCGCAGTGGATGTCGTCTCTGCAACGGCCGACCGTATGGTGCCAGACGTCACCTTCGATGTCCAAAACAAGTTGCCTCTCACAACACGAAACCTCTTGTCGATGATCTATACGCCGGGAGTCGGGCGCGTGGTACAAGCCATTGCAAAAGACAAGACTAAAGCCTATGCCTTTACCATTAAGAGCAACACTG
>DATEPD010000322.1:0-3351 GCA_035273365.1 Nitrospiraceae bacterium
CGGCGGTTTACGGGCTGTCAACAAAAGCGAATGATACCGGCGAGTGTTTACCCCGGCAATCGTGCCGGAAGCAAATCCCCCTCTCCCGTTCGTCTCGAGCCATTCGAGACTCAGCGCGCGATCGAGATTCTGACAATCTGCAGTTCCGACCCTCACCCCTTACCCTTCACCCCTCACGCGTTCACTCTCCGCTCTGTTGGATAAGTTTCGCCACTAGGCCGGTCCAGCCAGTCTGGTGGCTTGCCCCAATGCCGGCCCCGTTGTCGCCGTGGAAGTATTCGTAGAACAAAACGTGGTTGCGCCAATGCGGATCGTCTTGGAATCGCGTCGTACCGCCAAATACCGGACGCTTCCCCTCGGCATTCTGGAGAAAGATGTGCGTCAACCGCCGTGAGATTTCGGCTGCCACCTGCCAGAGCGTGGATTGACTGCCCGATCCAGTTGGATACTCCACCTTATACTGGTCGCCCAGGTAGTAATGGAACTTTTGCAGCGACTCGATCAAGAGATAGTTCACTGGGAACCAGACCGGTCCACGCCAATTCGAATTGCCTCCGAACAAGCCTGTGCCGGATTCCGCCGGTTCATAGTCCACCCGATGCTCATGGCCCATGACCGAGACCACATAGGGATGATCTTTGTGATAGCGCGAGAGCGCACGAATGCCATAGGGAGACAGGAATTCATCTTCGTCCAGCATATACCGCAGCACGGACTTGAGCCGATCGCGATTCACGAGCGAGAGAAAGCGCCGCACGCCTCCGTCGTAGGACTGCGTCTCCAGATGCTGCGCAAAGTCCGGCCGGTTCTCGATGAACCACTGCATCCGGTGCTTGAACCGCGGCAAACTGTCCACAAGTTCGGAGTCGAGCGTCTCGACCGCGAACAGAGGAATCAGGCCGACCATCGAGCGGACCTTCATGTGGGTCGTGGTCCCGTTCGGCAGGTGCAGGACGTCGTAGAAGAATCCGTCCTGACGGTCCCACAACTCGATCTTCTCGCCGCCGATGTTGTTCATGGCATGACAGATGTAGACGAAGTGTTCGAAGAATTTGCTGGCCACGTCTTCATAGGCGCGATTGTCCCGGGCGAGTTCCAGCGAAATCGTCAGCATATTGAGACAGTACATCCCCATCCAACTGGTGGCATCCGACTGTTCAATGCGGCCGCCAGTCGGCAGCGGCGCGCTCCGGTCGAAGACCCCGATGTTGTCGAGGCCGAGAAAGCCACCTTGGAAGATGTTCTTTCCCTCGGCGTCTTTCCGATTCACCCACCAGGTAAAGTTCAGCAATAGTTTATGAAAGACGCGCTCCAAGAACCGGCGATCGCCGACGCCGGTGCGTTTCTTTTCGATCTTATAGATGCGCCAGGCCGCCCAGGCATGCACCGGCGGATTCACGTCGCCGAACGCCCATTCGTAGGCTGGAATCTGCCCATTGGGATGCATGTACCATTCACGCAACATCAGGACGAGCTGCTCCTTGGCGAACGTCGCATCGACCAGTGCCAGCGGAATACAGTGGAAGGCGAGATCCCATGCCGCGTACCAGGGGTACTCCCACTTGTCCGGCATGGAAATCACATCGGCGTTGTAGAGATGTGCCCAGTCGGCATTGCGGCCTCCGAAGCGTTCGCGCGGAGGTTCCGGCATCATCGGGTCGCCCTTGAGCCAGCGGTTTACCTCGTAATGATAGAACTGCTTACTCCACAGTAAACCGGCGAACGCCTGGCGCTGGACGCGCCGCGCGTCTTCCGAAAGAATGGCTGGCGCGAGTCTGTCGTAGAACTCATTCGCTTCCCGGAGACGCGCCGTAAAGACTGCCTCGAAGTCCTGCGTGGTGAACGCCGGAGTCTGCGCTTCGTTGGTCAAGCGCAGGCGGATCGTCTTGGTCGCCCCAGGCGCGAGCGTGAGCACATACTGGGCCGCGGCTTTGGTGCCCAGGTGATCCGGATTGACCGCTTCCTTTTCGCCCTGCACGATATAGTCGTGAAAGCTATCTTTCACATACCTGGCACCGTCTTGATCGCCATAGAGCCGGCGAGTGTTGGTGTCATTTTCTGTGAAGAGCAGGGTGGGTTCGCCCTCGCAGAGTAATCGGCGCAGGCCGTAGTACTCGTGCTGCGTCTCGATGACGCTCATATGATCTATCGATTCCCCTTGCTTGAAACGGGGACGTCGGATGTCCGATCCCCAGGACCACGTGTTGCGATACCATAGAGTTGGCAGCAATGTGAGCTCCGACTGCTCGGGGCCACGATTCACGATCTGGATACGGATGCACAGATCTTCCGGCGTCGCCTTGGCATACTCGACAAACACATCAAAGTACCGGTTCTCGTGGAAGATGCCGGTGTCGACCAATTCAAACTCCGGGTCTTGGCGCCCTCGATGCCGATTCTCCTCAACCAGCCGAGTATAGGGAAATGCCGCCTGCGGATACTTGTAGAGATACTTCATGTAGGAATGCGTCGGCGTCGAATCGAGATAGAAGTAGTACTCCTTCACATCCTCACCATGATTGCCTTCATTACCGGTGAGCCCGAACAGACGTTCCTTCAAAATAGGATCGCGTCCATTCCACAAGGCCACGGCGAAGCACATCAGTTGGTGGCGGTCACAGATGCCGGCGAGGCCGTCTTCATTCCAACGGTAGGCGCGGGATCGTGCATGGTCGTGCGGGAACGCTTCCCACGCTGTCCCATAGGGGCTATAGTCCTCGCGCACGGTGCCCCACGCCCGTTCGCTTAAATAGGGCCCCCAGCGTTTCCAATGGCGCTGCCGCTGCGCGTCTTCATCCAGACGCTGCTGTTCTGCCATGAGCGGGGAGTGGGAAGCGGGGGAGGTCCGATGCTGAGAGGCCATGCGACTCCTCCGGTTAAACCTGTATACATCAAGAGTCGGCCGACTGTTGAACGTCTTACAGCAGGCTAGTACCGAGCTGCGCTTGTAGTCAAGCGAATGCGATAGAACGACGAGCCACACGCAATCGATAGAATCTAGCCATCCTCTCCCACACGACCTTGAAGGTCGAGTATCCAGTCTCTATCGCCGCCGAGAACATGCTATCTGGTGTAATGGCGTGACCACGTCTTACAATGAGAAAGCTCCTGAACGACGCACGAGGGCGGCAGGAACAACACTTTGCAATAATCCTCTTATGGGCTTGAGGAGAGATGAAATGGGAGACGGACCTGGAATTGGTAAACCGACTTGGCCTCGAATCTGCGCCTTTTCTATTAGCTAGTGCCAGCTGGCTCACTGAGGCGGGCAATACGAGCTATTCCTACTTGCACTGCAAACGCGCCGACGAGTGCTTTGGGGGATGGTAATTCCGGGGGAGCGGTTGGATG
>DATEPD010000323.1:0-3079 GCA_035273365.1 Nitrospiraceae bacterium
GAGTCGATTGTGGATCCCGCCACGCTGCTTCCGGAGCACTTGAACTTCAGGCGGCGAGAAGGGAAGAAGAAAGAAGATCTCGAGTACACATTTCATCAGAAAGAGGGACGGGTCACCGTTGTGAAAGGCGGAACGACTGAAACATTGGAGATGCCGCCGGGCACTCAAGACGTTATCTCCTGTCTCTATTATGCGCGCAGCGAATTATCCCTCGAGCCAGGCTCGGTGATGACGATGAACGTGTATCACGATAAAAAGACTCGCAAACTGGACGTGCGTGTTGAGGAGATTGAGACAGTCAGCGGTCCGTGGGGGGAGGTGAAAACAGCTCGTGTGTTGGTCGTCATGCCGTTCCAAGGACTCTTCCTCAACCGGGGCAACATCCGGGTATGGTTTACCACCGACAATCGGCGCATTCCTGTTCGCATGAAAGCCAAGGTCGTCATCGGGTCGATTGTGGCAGATCTCGTCAGCGGGTGGCAGGCCCCATCACCAGCCCAATGAGGGAACGAGCCTTTCGTTGCCCACCCAGTTCAAAACAGTTATACTCGCCTCTACCATGGGACAGTTTCCTCTTACTTTAGGCCGATTTATCGCCCAGAAGCAGGCGGCTCAGCCGGGAGCCACAGGGGAATTTTCCAGTCTACTGGCTCAGGTCGGCCTGGCTGGAAAACTCATTGCGCAGGATCTCAGACGTGCAGGTCTCATCAATAATATCTTGGGTACGACCGGCCAGGTCAATGTACAGGGAGAGACCGTCAAGAAACTGGATGAGATCGCGAACGAGACTTTTTTGAAGGTATTTGACCAGAGCGGAATCGTATGCGCGCTGGCGTCGGAAGAGATAGAAAAGCCAGTTCTATTTCCAGAGCATTGGCCGCAGGCCAAGTACATGCTACTGTTCGATCCTCTCGATGGTTCATCAAACACGGACTGTAATATGCCGCTCGGCGCGATTTTTTCCGTCGTGAAGGCCGCGCACAAAACCCGGATGCCGACCGATGGTGACCTGGTCCGCAAGGGAACAGACCAGGTAGCCGCCGGCTATTTGCTCTATGGACCAAGCACCATGCTGGTCTATACGGTTGGACAGGGAGTCTACGGGTTTACATTGGAGCCCGGCATCGGCGAGTATATTCTGTCCAATGAGCAGATCTGCATTCCCGCTCGGGGCAAGATCTATGGTACGAACGAAGGCAATTATCATAAATGGACGACAGGCACGAAGAAGTACGTGGATTACCTCAAACTTCCGGATAAAGCCACGGGACGGCCCTACAGTGGACGCTATTCCGGCTGTCTGGTTGCCGACGTGCACCGGATTCTCCTCGATGGAGGTATCTATCTCTATCCCGGTGAGTTGGAGAGGCCGGAGGGCAAGCTCCGATTACTATATGAAGCCAATCCCTTGGCATGGGTAGTGGAGCAGGCGGGAGGGAGAGCCAGTACCGGCACCATGCGCATCCTCGACGTGGAGCCCAAAGAACTTCATCAACGAGTGCCATTGATCATCGGCAGTGCAAACGACGTGCAAGACGCAGAGGAGTTTATCCAAGACAAACGTGAACCGCGTATGACAAGTCACACGAGAGAAATTTTGGTTGGCCCAGGTTCTTGACGGGTGACGTTGAACGCATAACGTTTCACGTTTCACGAATCCACGGAGGTTGGGTATGGCTGATCGAGTACAAGAAATTCTGAGCTGGTACAGCAGCGACAACGCGGGTACAAAAACGAATATCGCGCGTTTGTTGGGCCATGGAAAATTGGCGGGGACAGGTAAGCTGGTGATTCTACCCGTGGATCAAGGGTTCGAGCATGGTCCGGCCAGGAGCTTTGCCTCCAATCCAGGGGGGTACAATCCTCTCTATCATTTTCAATTGGCCATCGATGCCGGCTGCAATGCCTATGCGGCTCCCCTGGGATTTCTCGAAGCCGGTGCCGCTGAATTCGCTGGCCAGATTCCGCTGATTCTGAAGCTAAATAACCACGATGTGTTGCATGACGAGAAAGATCCCTTGCCTTCGGTCACCGGCAGCGTGAAGGACGCGCTCCGGCTCGGTTGTTCGGCCGTCGGATTCACGATCTATCCAGGGTCATCGCAATGTAACGCCATGTATCAACAGTTGCGCGAGATTGCGGAGAAGGCCAAGGACTGTGGTTTGGCGGTCGTCGTGTGGTCGTATCCGCGAGGGTCGGTACTCAGTAAGGAAGGGGAGACAGCGATTGATGTGGTGGCCTATGCGGCCCAGATTGCAGCCCAACTCGGCGCCCATATCATTAAGGTCAAGCTTCCCACTGCGCATCTTGAACAGGCCGCGGCGAAGAAGGTGTATGAATCGGTCAAAGTTCCGGTTGCCACACTGGCAGAACGAGTCCGGCATGTGGTTCAGAGCTCGTTCGATGGGCGCCGGATCGTCATTTTCTCCGGAGGGGCCAAGAGCGAGGATCAGTATGTATTTGAGGAGGCACGCGCTATTCGTGACGGCGGCGGGTTTGGCTCCATCATTGGGCGGAACTCATTTCAGCGGCCTAAGGGGGATGCAGTCAAGTTTCTTCATACCATCATGGACATCTATTCCGGCGAAAAGCCGTGATGCAGCGGTTGTGAATCGTTTAACTGGCTGAGGGAAACTCGGTTTAAGCATAAAGGGCGTTGGCACCTTAGAGAATGGTGCCGATATTATAATAGATTCAGAATGCTCAAAAAGGCCGTCCAGCGAGGCCGCAGGCGAATCGAAACCGGAAGCGTACCTCAGGGGTACGTTGAGGATTTCGATGAACCGAGAACGAAGCTGGCGGTCTTTTTCAGCATTCTGTAAGGTCAGAGAGATGAAGAGCAAGGATCACCTATGAGACTCGTTCGTGCAGGGCTGGTCCCGCTTGCATTGGTGACCGGAGGCATCATCATCGGCGTCGTGGTGGCTTCCAATATGGGGTGGCTGCCGACCGGCACGGCTGGGCCTGAGTCCGTTCCCTACCAACTCCCTTCCCCAATGGCGCGTCCAGTGGCGACCGCACCACAGTTGCCGATGGCAGGGGGAAATGAAAAGAACTTCGTGGAGATCGTCAAATCGGT
>DATEPD010000324.1:0-3497 GCA_035273365.1 Nitrospiraceae bacterium
TTCATCCTCGCTCCTTTCCCCGTCTTGCCTCAAAACAACGCCGTTTGTTCGACCCCCGGCCTGCGAAAGGTGGCGGGAATCCTCTCGTCCTGCAGCGCAGACAATCCTGCCTTGCGTCTGGAGATCTCAAACATTTGTTCGATCATCGCCCAATAGGGGCCTACGCCACGGTGGCGTTCAAAGAAGGCTCCTTTGCTGATCGCTCCACCACGCACCTCACGAATCCGATTCATAATCTTGGTAATTCGATCTGGAAATGCCGCTGCCATTCGTTCCGTAAACACCGGTTCCACAGGACCAGACAGACGCAGCAGCGTTGCCATCGCCTCCACCGCCCCGGCTTGCTTTGCTCGGGCCAATAATTCAGGCACATCCTCATCGTTGAGGCCCGGAATGATTGGAGACAGCGAAATGCCGGTGGGAATCCCGGCCTTCGCCAAGATTGCCATCGCTTCGAAGCGTTTCCGGCTGGAAGGTGCGTGCGGTTCAACCTTACGCGCGACGTCATCGTCGGCAAACGGGATGCTGAAATACACATGAACCGACGCTTCCTGATGCAACCGATGCAACAGATCCAGATCGCGCAGCACCAATACCCCTTTCGTGATGATTCCGATCGGATTCCGATACTCGGCACAGACCTCCAGGCAGGCTCGCGTCAATTCCAGCGAGGCTTCCAATGGCTGGTAACAATCGGTGTTCCCCGAGAACAGGATCAATTCGCCCTTCCATGAAGGTTTCTCGAACGTCCGGCGGAGCAGAGCCGCAGCCTCCCGCTTCACGATAATCTTGGACTCGAAATCGGTCCCGGCGCCGAATCCCCAATATTCATGCGTCGGCCTCGCATAGCAATAGGCACAGGCGTGGAAGCAGCCGCGATAGGGGTTGAGGCTCCATCGAAATGGCAAGTCGGGGCTCTCGTTTCGACTGAGAATGTCACGGCTCGCATCGTCAAACATCTGCAGCTGCACATGGGGAGCCGGCTCCAAGAGATCTCGGTGCCGTGATTCAAACGGATTAGGTGGGTTCATCACCGTGCGCATGGGATATGGTCCTAGATCTGTCCGCTCCTGTCAACGGGACGAATCACGCCTGCCACGCGGAATATCACGGCCCAATCAATTGACTAACCCCTACCTCGATGTTAGATTCCAGCCGCCTTTTGAATGCACGCGACTATGTACGATCTACGCTATTTACGCGACAATTTAGACACACTGAAAGCCCAACTCGGTCCACGCGGAGCCGACATTGCGTGGGATGAGCTTCGGAAGCTTCTGGAGGACCGTCGTAACCTTACCATCAAGATCGAGCAGGAGCGCCATGAGGTAAAAAAAGTCTCCGATGAAATCGGCCGCCTGATGCGAGAGAACAAAGGTGATGAAGCCGAAAAGTTGCGTGCAGCTCAAGGAATCCGGACCCGTGTCCCTGAAATCGGGAACCAAGAAGAGGAATTGCGCATTATTGAGCAAAGAGTTAGCGATTTAGCTCTCCGCATCCCGAATCTTCCACATGCCTCTGTTCCTGTCGGAAAAGATCCCAGTGGTAACAAAGAAGAAAGACGCTGGGGAAAACCGCAACAGTTTTCGTTTACGCCAAGAACCCACTGGGATCTCGGCGAAGCGCTCGGCATTCTGGATTTTGACCGGGCGGCGAAAATCACCGGGGCACGATTCGCGGTTCTGACTGGTGCCGGCGCACGACTCGAACGGGCCCTCATCAATTATATGCTCGACCTTCACACGACTCAGCATGGCTACCGGGAAGTCTTACCTCCATTCCTCGTCAATGGGCCGAGCATGAGAGCGACCGGCCAGTTGCCCAAGTTCGAAGAAGATCTCTTTCGGCTGCGGGACGAAGACTATTTTTTGATCCCGACTGCAGAGGTTCCGGTGACCAATCTTCACCGCGAGGAAACACTCTCTGAGAGTATCCTACCGATCAGGTATACGGCCTATACCCCCTGTTTTCGCCGCGAGGCAGGATCCTATGGAAAAGACACCAGGGGGCTCATTCGTCTCCACCAATTCAACAAAGTAGAATTGGTAACATTTGCAAAACCTGATCAGTCGTATGAGGAACTGGAGCGCTTGACGGGTCATGCCGAAGCGATCTTGCAGGGATTAGGACTTCATTACCGCGTGGTCACCCTCTGTACCGGCGATATGGGATTCTCTGCGGCGAAGACCTACGACATCGAAGTCTGGCTTCCTTCTCAGAACCACTATCGGGAGATCTCCTCCTGCAGCAATTTTGAAGGCTTTCAAGCCAGGCGGGCCAATATTCGATACAAGGGGACCGTCGGAAAAAGAGATGCGAAATCGGAGTTTGTCCATACCCTCAACGGGTCAGGGCTTGCCGTCGGCCGTACGCTCGTTGCCATTCTCGAACAACACCAGCAACCGGATGGCAGCGTCAGGATTCCGGAGGTTTTGCACCGCTATATGGGGGGGCTTGAACGGATCAGCAAAGCGTAACGTTAATGGCCATTGGTCACCTACCACTTGCTGAAGGACTTTGGCCGAAGACTCTTGACCATCGGTCTCAATTACCCTATGAGTATGACCAATGACAATATTGGCCGGTTTGGAGGGGTGACGGAGCGGCCGAACGTGCCAGTCTTGAAAACGGATAAGGACTCCTCAGAACCTCAATAAACCCGCATAAAACGCCACTTCACAGAGGACAGGATGGGTCAGATGTGGCCCATCCTGTTTCATTTCTGCATCCCAGGCGCATCCTCTTTTCGATTGAAAACACACCCCCTACCATGCCAGCTTTTTGGAGCCTGGTGTACGTTGGCTACCGAGTCTCGCGCGGGAGAATTTTTTGGAAGGTTTTGAAACGTGATTGGTTACGGATTGTCCTGAAGAAGCAAGCATTCCCCGCAACGACTTCCCGTCAGCATTTGTACTACACCACACAGACGTATCTGCCACATTTGTTTCATAAGTCCCTCGATTGCTTCGTTGCGATCTACCTATATGCTGAGCATGGTCGGTATTCACAACGATACGGAGGAACTATGACAACCCAGACTTCCAATCTCGTGTACAAACAGGAGTGGGCAAGTATAAAGGAACTCGAGCATGCCGTATTGCGACATCTCATTGAGGGTGGCTCAGTAAAATGGGGAGTGCTGTACTGTCACTTCGATCAACAAAGAACAGGCGAGATCGGAGAGGCGCTTCTTTTCTTGGAAACGTGGAGGCACATCATGGTTGAGGACGACGGCACTGTGAAAATCACCGCAGCGGGTGCGAAGCGCCTCAAGATAGAAGGCAGGTACTCATAATGTCAGGACACCAGGAGCCGATAAGCCAGCGGGAGCTTCAACAGGAGGCATTGCGACATCTCAAGGAGCATGGCCCACTGAATTGGGATGCGTTGTATATTCAGTTTGACGCACGGAGTAAGGGCAGGATAGGAACAGCATTACTAGATTTGGAAGTAGGGGGGTTCATCGAGTCGCTGCACAACCTCCATCAAATTACAGC